>CAIKNO010000765.1 GCA_903828805.1 uncultured Sandaracinus sp.
CCGGTCGAGCAGCTCTGGCCGCTCGCGCAGCTGGTCGCGGAATAGCCCTGGCCGTCGGCGTTGCAGACCTGGCGGGCCGTCGTGCTCGCGCAGACCGGGCCATTGCTACCCGGGATGCACACGCGCTCGGTGCACGCGCCCGCGCCGAGGCACGCGTAGCCGTAGCCCGCGGGGCCGGTGCAGGATGCGCTCGAGGTACCGAGGCCGTCCGCGTTGCAGACGCGGCGGCTGTTCACGTCGGCGCACGAGGCCGAGCCCGGCGTGCACGTCCACGGCGCGCAGATCCCGGCGCTGCAGGTCGTGCTCGCGCCGCACGCGGTGTCGGTGTAGCCGAGGCCGTCGGCGTTGCAGACGCGGCGGCTGTTCGAGCCGGCCACGCAGCTCGTCGTGCCCGGCGTGCAGACCCACCCGCTGCACATGCCGGTCGCGGCCTGACAGCTCGAGCCGGACCCGCAGCCCATCGTGGGTCCGTAGCCGAGCCCGTCGGCGTTGCAGAGGTGGCTGCCCGTCGTCCCGTCGCAGCTCGGCACGCCCGGCGCGCACACGCGCGGCAGGCACGCGCCGGCGCTGCAAGACTCGCTCGCGGCGCACGGCGTCGAGACGTACGCGAGGCCCTCGGCGTCACAGACCTCGTGGCCCGTGAGGCTGCCGGGCACGCAGCGCGCGACACCCGGCGTGCAGATGCGATCGAGGCACATCCCGTCGCGGCAGCCCTGGCCCGCCGCGCAGGGCATCGCCTCGAACGCCGCGCCGCGCGCGTCGCAGACTTCGCGGGCGCCGGTCGCCGAGCAGCGCGCGCTGCCGGGCGTGCAGGTCTGCGGCAGGCACGCGCCGCCGCCGCAGTATTCGCCCGCCGCGCACGCGGTCTCGGTGCGGGTCGTGCCCGTCGCGTCGCACGCGTAGCGGGTCTGGTCGTTCGTGCATCCCATCTCGCCGGCGGTGCAGACGACCGCGCGGCACGCGGCCATCGTGCCGTCGGCGACGCAGATCGAGCCGGACGCGCACGCCTCGCTCATCTCCATCGTGCCGTCGGCGTTGCACGTGAGCACGGCGGTGTTGCCGCCGCTGCACATCTGCGTGCCGGCCTCGCACACGATGTCGTCGATCGGCACGCACACGAAGCCCTCGCAACGGAAGCCGCCGCGGCAGTCGCTCGTCGCCTCGCACTCGCGCGTCGCGCACGCGCCGGTGTCGGTGAGGCAGTACTCGTCGGCGGCGCACGCGGCGTCGGTGCGGCAGAAGAATTCGCACGCGTGATCGACGCAGGCCTCGTCGCGCCCGCACTCGGCGTCCTCGTTGCACTGCACGCAGTAGCCGGCGACCGTGTCGCAGACCGGCAGCGCCGAGTCGCAGTCGCGCGAGGCCTCGCACGCGTTGCGGCAGAGGTTGGCGCGGCAGATCTGTCCGCCGCCGCAATCGGTGTTGCTCTCGCAGCGCGCCTCGGCTCCGCCGTCAGGGCCGGGAGGCGGGGTCGGGACCGGCGTGCCGCACGCGGCGAGGACGAGGCCTGCGAGCAGGGAGGGCCAGGGATGGAATGGGACAATCGAGCGCAAGGGAGTTTCTCCTGCGGCTCGCATGGGGCGACCCGCCCTCACGCTTGGAATGACCCCCCCCCCGTCGTGAGAGGACTCACACGTTGGACACCGCCCGTGGGCGACGCGCTCGGTTCAGAGCGTCGACCGCGCGTCGACCCAGCGCACGAGGAAGACGCGGCGCTGCTCGCGGGCCGGCGGCTCGGTCGAGAGCGGCAGCATCGCGTCGACCACGGGGGCCGGGGCGAAGTAGAGCAACGAGGTGCGCGCCGGTCGGAAGGCGAGCGGCGGCGCGCCGGACGCTTCGGGGCCCTGTCGCCTGCAGCGGTCGAAGTATGCCGGGGCCCAGGCGTCGACGAAGGCGTCGGCCTCCTCGTCCGAGAGGCCGCGGGCCCGCGCCTCGGCGAGCAGCCCGCCGCGCACGTCCTCGGGACGCAGCGAAGGGCCCTCGCCCTCGCGGAGGCGCTGGCCCCACTGCTGCGCGGAGAGCGCGCGGAGGTGCACGGCGCCCCCTTCCGATCTCGTCAACCAGTAGACCGGGCCGCTCACCTCGACGTCTCCGACGGCCTCGACCTTCCAGCCCTCGCCGTCGGGCACCATCCGGAGCGGCAGCGGCTCCGTCGGCAGGTTCGAGGCGCGGTAGAAGAGCAGGTCGCTCGGCTGGCCCTCGACCTCGAGGCACGTCTCGCGGCCGCCCACGTAGCGCGGGAGCTCTGCGGCCTCGCAGAACCCGTCGGGCACCTGCACGCACGCGGGATCGAGGGGGCCCGGGGCGGACTGCGGCGCGGTGCAAGGCCCCGGGCGAGCGACGACCCCCTGCCATCCGAACGCCTCGCCCTGGCCCGAGGGGGCCAGCGCCCCGGCCATCGGCCAGTGCTCGGGCACCTGCGCTGCGGGGATGCCGAGCCGCAGCGTGAAGCGCGCCTCCGTCGTGCCCGGGTCGAGGTGCACGTACAGCACGGGCTTTCCGCCGCGGGTGCCGATGCCTTCGAGGCCCAGCCCCGGGAAGGGGGCGACCCTCCGGGCGCGCTGCGTGTCGGCGGGCCCGGCGGCCCGCGCCGCGGGCGTCTCGGTCGCGGCCGTGGCGAAGCCGGGCGCGCGGGCGTCGACGGCGAAGAGGCCCCACTCGTGCAAGCGGAAGGGGCCCTGCGCGGCCACGGCCTCGCGCGGTGCCGTGCCTTCGCCCGGTGCGGCCGACGTGCCTGTCGGCGCCGTCGTCGGGGCCGGGGCTGCACGGGCCGGCGCTGCCGGCCGGGCCTCGTTCGGTGTGCCGCACGCCGCGGCCAGGAGTGCGGGCGCCAGACGGACGAGCGAGACACGCGGAGAGGGTCGCATGGCGCGAG
>CAIKNO010000766.1 GCA_903828805.1 uncultured Sandaracinus sp.
GGTCCACCAGCTCGCGCAGTCGCGCGGACCGACCCGCATCGAGCTCGATGTCCAGGGCATGCACTGCAGCGGGTGCGTGTGGCTCTTCGGGGCCCTCTCGGATCGCTTCCCCGGGGCCCTCGACGTGGTCCCCAACGCGGGGCTCGGACGCCTCGTCTTGCACGTCGAGCCGACGTTCGACCTGCCCTCCTTCGTGGACGAGCTCGAGCGCTTCGGATACCGCATCGGCCCCCCCCTGAAGACCTCGCCACCGGGGCGGGATGGCCTACTGATCCGCACCGGTGTGGCAGCCGGCCTCTCCGCAAACGCGATGATGTTCGCGCTCGCGATCTACCTCGGACTGCGCGCGGGCCCGGTGTTCGAGATGATGCGCACGCTCGAGGTCCTCCTCGGAGCCGGGGCCGTCGCCGTGGGCGCCCCGGTGTTCGTGCGCGGGGCCTGGTTCGGGCTGCGTCGGGGCGTGCTGCACCTCGATGTCCCGATCGTGCTCGGGATGATGCTCGCCCTCGCAGGCTCCCTCTGGGGATACGCGAGCGGGGCCGACGCGTCGTACGCCGACACCGTCGCGGTGTTCGTGACGCTGATGCTGCTCGGCCGCTGGTTGCAAGCGCGCGCCGTCGCGAGGAACCGGGACCGGCTGCTCCGCAGCGAGGGCGCGGCCGGACTGCGAGGACGCCGCATCGAAGGCGCCACCGTGCGCTCGGTCCGGGCCCCCGACGTGGCGGCCGGGGACCTGCTGCTGGTGGCGCCCGGGGAGCTCGTGCTGGTGGACGCCACCCTCCTCGAAGGCGCCACGGTCTCGCTCGACTGGATCTCCGGCGAGAGCTTCCCGAAGGCGCTGTCGGTCGGCGACACCGCGGTCGCCGGTGCGTTGAACCGCGGGTCCTCGGCCTTCCGGTGCCGTGCGGCGGTCGGCTTCGACCGCTCCCCGCTCGAGGCCCTCCTCGGGCAGCCCGGACCAGGCGTCGACGCACCCGGCACCGGCGCCTTCTGGGATCGCCTCTCGCGGGTCTACGTCCTTTCGGTGCTCGCCACCGCCTCGGCATGCTTCCTCGGGTGGCGGTTCACGACCGCGGACGTCGCGCGCGCGCTCGAGGTCGCCACCGCGGTGCTCGTGGTCACGTGCCCCTGCGGGATCGGGATCGCGACCCCGCTCGCCCACGATCTCGTCGCCGCGGCCCTGCGCCGACGCGGGCTCTTCGTCCGAAGCGAGCACGCCCTCGACCGCGCCGCCGACGTCACGCGCGTCGCCTTCGACAAGACCGGGACGCTCACGACGGGCCAGCTCGAGCTCGCCTGTCCAGGCGCGCTCGAGGCGCTCACCGCCGAGGAGCGCGAGGTCCTCGGCTCCATGGTCGCCGGCAGCGCGCACCCCAAGAGCGATGCGGTCCGCCGCGCCCTCGGGGACGTCGCCCCGTACCGCGCCGACGTGGTCACCTCGGAGGACGCCGGGCGGGGCGTCGAGGCGAACGCCGGGGGCGTCCGCTACCGCCTCGGCGCGCGTGGGTTCGCGGTCGAGGAGAGCGCGGCTGCGACGCTCGGCGACCTCGTCCTGTCCCGGAACGGACAGGTCCTGCTCGAGCTGACCACGCGCGAGGTCCCGCGGGCCGATGCGGCCGCGGAGATGGCCGCGCTCGCCGGCGCCGGATACGAGCTCGCCATCCTCAGCGGCGACACCGCGCCGCGGGTCGCGCAGGTCGCCGAGGCGCTCGGCCTGACGGGCTCTCCCTCGGTCGCGTCCTGCTCACCGGACGACAAGGCGCGATGGATCGCGGAGCACGCGGAGCGCCCCACCCTCTTCGTCGGCGACGGCATCAACGA
>CAIKNO010000767.1 GCA_903828805.1 uncultured Sandaracinus sp.
CCGTCGGTGCCGCCGCCGCCGCCGCCGCCGTCCGCGCCGCCGCCCGCGTCGACGCCCCCGCCGCCGCCGTCCGTGTCGACGCCGCCGCCCCCGTCCGGGCGGGAATTGTTGCCGCCGCACGCGAGCAGCAGCACGCACGCGAACGAGAGCAAGGACAGCGGGCGAAGCGAGTTCCAGCGAAGAGCAACCATCTCTACCTCCGAGGGAGCGGCGCCGAAGGCGGCCCGGTCCCGAACTTGTGGACTGCACCCGACCGAGGCCGGGTTGTCAACTCCGGGGTCGCTCGGGCATCGACTGCCCCCTCGGCCCCGCGCGCGCACCAGCCATGCGCTCAGCAGGAAACGTTCCAGCGCTCCTGGCCGAGGCCGGCGACCGCCCACCCATGACGAACGTGTCGCGGCCCCCGTCAGTGGGCGTGCTCGGCCGGCGGCCGCGTGCTCGACGCCGCAGCGCCCGACGGCGAGGCCGCCTCCGCAGCGGCGGCGCGCAGCGCCTCGCGCCGCGTGAGCGACGCCTGCACGAAGCGCGTGAACAGGGGATGCGGCGCGTGCGGGCGGCTCTTGAACTCCGGATGGAACTGGCAGCCGACGAAGTGAGCATGCCCCGGGAGCTCGATCATCTCGACCAGCCCGAGCTCGGGCGAGAGACCGCTCATCACCATCCCGGCCTGCTCGAGGCGCCCCCGGAAGGCGTTGTTGAACTCGTAGCGATGCCGGTGGCGCTCGCTCACCTCGGAGGCGCCGTAGATGTCGGCGGCGATGCTCCCCGGCGTGAGCTGGCAGCGGTACGCCCCGAGGCGCATCGTGCCGCCCTTGGCCTTCACGCCGCGCTGATCGGGCATGAGGTCGATGACCGCCGAGCCCGCGTTCGGGTCGAACTCGGTGCTGTTCGCATCGGCGATGCCGCACGCGTGACGCGCATACTCCACGACCGCCATCTGCATCCCGAGGCAGATGCCGAAGAACGGGATGCCGTGCTCGCGCGCGTGCCGGATCGCCTGGATCTTGCCCTCCGCGCCACGCCCCCCGAAGCCGCCGGGGACCAGCACGCCGTCCACGTCCGAGAGGACCTCCGCCACGTTCGAGGCGTCGATCGTCTCGCTGTCGAGGTAGCGCACCTGGATGCGGCACGCGTTCCCGAGGCCGCCGTGCGAGAGCGCCTCGTGGAGGGACTTGTACGAGTCGCGCAGGTGCACGTACTTGCCGACCAGCGCGACGGTCACCGTGCCGCGCGGAGGGTTCTTCATGATCTCGACGGTGCGGTGCCACGCCGTCAGATCCGGCGGGCGCGACCAGATGTTCAGCTTCTCGGTGATCTGCTCGTCGATGCGCTCCGCGTGAAGCGCGATCGGCAGCTCGTAGATGACGCCGACGTCGGGCGCCGCGATCACGGCCGACACGGGCACGTTGCAGAAGTGCGCGATCTTCTCCTTGATCGAGAGCGCCAGCGGCTGCTCGGTCCGGCAGATGAGGATCTCCGGCTGGATCCCGAGGCCGAGGAGTTCCTTCACCGAGTGCTGCGTCGGCTTGGTCTTCAGTTCACCCGCCGCCGCGATGTGCGGCACCAGCGTCACGTGCACCGAGATGGCGTTCTGCGGCCCCGCCTCGTGACGGATCTGCCGCACCGCCTCGAGGAACGGGAGCGACTCGATGTCGCCCACGGTGCCGCCGATCTCGACGATCGCGACGTCGACCCGCGAGGCGACGTCGATGACGCGCGCCTTGATCTCGTCGGTGATGTGCGGGATCACCTGGATGGTCGCGCCGAGGTACTCGCCCCGCCGCTCCTTCGAGATGACGGCGTCGTAGATGCGCCCGGTGGTGAAGTTGTTGGCGCGCGTCATCCGCGCGGTCGTGAAGCGCTCGTAGTGGCCGAGGTCGAGGTCCGTCTCGGCCCCGTCGTCGGTCACGAACACCTCACCATGCTGGTAAGGCGACATCGTGCCCGGGTCGACGTTGATGTACGGGTCGAGCTTGACGTGCGTGACCTTCAGTCCGCGCGCCTCGAGCAGCGCGCCGATCGACGCCGCCGCGAGGCCCTTGCCGATCGAGCTCACCACCCCGCCGGTGACGAAGATGTACTTGGTGCGTCGCGCGCCGTGACTCATCGCGAAAGACTCCCTGAACACGCCCGTGAAGGCCGTGACGAGACGGGTGTTGTGGCCGCTATTCGCAGCGCATCGCGTCCCGAGGTCTCCGGGGAGCGACGCGGTGAATATGGGGCCGGACTGTACGGAGACGGCACGGCGAACGCAAGGCTCAGCACGGCCGAGCGGGCGCACCCGAGCGCTCGTCGCGCGCACCGTTTCGAGGGCCGCGCGCCCGCACCACGCCCGGTACGACGCGGTGCGTTGACGGAACCTGCGGACGCGATTATCTGACGGCCGATCGGCCCGGGTCGTCCGCCGCGGCGGCGCCGGGACCGGGCGGGTCGGGGCGAGACGTCGAGATGTCGTTCAGCGCGGTGAGCATCGTCGGAGCGGGGGCCCTGGGCTGCGAGATCGCGCTCGCGTGCGCGGCGGTCGACATCCCGGTCTCCCTCGTGCCGCTGCACCGCGGGGCCCTGCCCGAGGTGCGCCGCCGGCTCGAGCGTCGCCTCGCCCTCGGCGTCGCGCTCGGGAGCCTCGCCCCGGCCGCGCGGGAGGCGCTCGCCGGACGCATCGCGCTCGCGCCGGACCTCGCGCTCGCCGCCGAGGCCGACCTCGTCATCGACGCGACCGCGTGCGATCCGAAGGCCCGGCGCGCGATGGTGGCGACGCTGGAATCGAGGCTCACGCCTGGCGCCGTGCTCGCGACCGGCGGCCCAGGCGAGCACCTGCCGGCGGTCGCCGAGGCGGTGCGACGGCCCGACCAGCTCGTCGGGCTCCGCTTCACGTTCGCGGCCGGCCAGCCGGTGCGCGTCGACCTGACGCTGCTCGCCGACACCGCACCGGGGGTCGCAGCCGGATGCCGTGGCTTCGTCGCGGAGCTTGGCTCGGGCTCGCTCGTGGAGCACGGGGCCGTGGCGCGGATCGGCTACCGGGAGTGGCTCTCGAGCCCGGGGCGCGACGCCGCCGAGTGAGCGCGGGCTCCGCCGCGACGCCGCCGAGCGAGCGCGGGCTCCGCCGCGCCTCGACACGTCGGGCGCGGCCCCGTGGCCCCTCAAGGCCGACCCGGACCCTCGCCGCCTGAAGGCCCATCGCCCTCCGCGTCACCCAGGCCCGCCCCGCGGACGCGGGCGCGCTGCCGCTCGAGCACGTAACGCTTTCGCTTCGCCTGCAGCGCCTCGCTCGGCGGCCGACCGGGCAGCGCGTCCTGCTCCACGTGATGCTCGTCGAAGGGCGGCACCTCGGAGCCCAGCTCGAACAGGGCGAGCTCACGACGGCCGCGCTCGCCGAGCCGGATCGGCAGCACCGCTGCGCCGATGCCGGCGCCCACGTAAACCGCGCCGCGCGGCGCGCCGGGGCTTCGCTCGCGTCGACGACCGTAGAGCCCGTGGACGTAACGGTGACCCACGAGCGCGCCGATCGACCACTCGTGCAAGCGGGCCACCGTGATCTGCCCCCCGTGGGTGTGCCCCGAGAGAACGAGCGGAACCCCCGCATCCCAGAGCGCGTCCGCCTCCTCGGCGATGTGCGAGAGGGCGATCGAGGGCAGGTCGCGTCGCAGTCCCGCCACGGCGCGGACGCGGTCGGCGTGTCCCGTGTAGGCATCGTCCAAGCCCACGATCTGAAGGGGCTGCGCGCCGCGGAAGTGCACGAGGGTGTGCTGGTTGTCGAGCACCGCGATGCCCGCCCGACCGAGCGCCCAGCGGACCTCCGCCGCGCCCGACCAGTGGTCGTGGTTTCCGAGGACGGCGTAGCAGGGAGCCTCGAGGGCCCCGAGCACCTCGATGAGCGCGTCGAGGTAGAGCTGGCTGTGGCAGACGAAGTCCCCGGTCAGGAGCACGACATCCGGGCGGGCCTCGTTGGTCAGCGCGACCGCACGCCGATGGACCGCGAGCGGCGTGACGCGACCGAAGTGGAGGTCGGTCAGATGCGCCACGCGCACGTGCGAGAGGCTCTCGGCATGCTCGACCGTGCCCGCGAAGCGCCGGACGTCGATCCGGGGCGGGGTTCTCGGGTCGGGCCAGGACGGCGGGCGCTCGAGCGGCATGGGCAAGCCTCGGGTCGACAGGACTCTAGGTCCCGCCTGCCGGCACGTCGATGCGGTATCGTGGCGCCATGCTCCAGTTCAGCCGCGACCCTCAGGTCGCCGAGCAGCAGATGCAGGCGGTCCTCTTCGCGCTCACCGCGTTCGGTCACGTCGACGGGGACTTCGACGAGCCCGAGCGGGACTTCATCCGTGCCCACGTGCGCAAGCTCGTCGCGCACCGCGTCCAGACGGGAATGCCCGACGCCGCGGACGACGTGAAGGCCGACCTCCAGGCACGCTTCACGACCCATTTTCTCGAGGCCTTCGAGCAGATCGAGGCCTGGGTGCTCGACGTGCTCGCCGAGCCCGTCGGCCAGGACGAGTCCCTCGACGCCCTCATCCACGCCAAGCTGAAGCTCCGCTGCTTCGAGCTCTTCCGAGGGTTCGACCGGGCCGGGCAGGAGGCCCTGCTCGAGACCGTCGACGAGTTCGTGCTCGCGGACGGTCACCTGCACCCCGCCGAGGCGAAGTTCCGGGGGGAGCTCTCCTCGCTGCTCGACGCCGACACGCTCGCCCTCGAGCTCGAAGAGGTCCACGACGCCACGCGGGCGGGCGCCGAGGGCGTCCGGATGACCGGCCCCGTCGAGCTGCGCGCCGAGCGCGCGGACCACCCGTTCTTCGCACCGCTCGAGCGGCACTACTCGAGCGAGCCATCCCGCATCCACCGGCAGATCGGCGCCGACCTCGAGCTCGTCGAGCAGATGATGGAGCTGCTCGAGGAGCAACGCGCCGACGGCGCGGGCAAGCTCGACGGCAAGAAGACGGTCCAGGACCTCGCGGGGATGCGGCCCTTCCTCGATGGTCACGTCTACGCGGTGCCGGCGATGCCCGGGAGCCGGCACGAGCTCCTCGTCGTCGGCGACCTGCATGGTTGCTACTCGTGCCTCAAGGCCGCGGTCATGCAGGGGCGCTTCTTCGAGAAGGTCGAGGCCTTCCGAAACGATCCCGACCACGCGCCGGAGCCGCGGCTCGTGCTGCTCGGGGACTACATCGACCGCGGCATCTTCAGCCTCAACGGGGTGCTCCGGGCCGTGATGCAGCTCTTCGTGTCGGCCCCCGGACACGTCCACGTGCTGCGCGGGAACCACGAGTACTACGTCGAGCACGAGGGTCAGGTCTACGGCGGCGTCCGCCCCTCGGAGGCCATCGACTCGCTGCGGCCGCACCTGCCGGTCGACGTCTTCCGCCGCTACGCCCAGCTCTTCGACGCCCTGCCGAACATGCTGCTCTTCGATCGCACGCTCTTCGTGCACGGCGGCATTCCCCGAGACCGCCTCATCAAGGAGCGCTGGAAGGACCTCTCGACCCTCAACGACCCGGACCTCCGGTTCCAGATGATGTGGAGCGACCCGAGCCTCGCCGACGTGATCCCCGCGGCGCTCCAGGAGCAGACCGCGCGCTTTCCCTTCGGGCGTCTGCAGCTGCAATCGTTCCTCGGTCGCATCGGCTGCCACACGCTGATCCGCGGCCACGAGAAGGTGAATGCCGGGGTCGAGCGCGTCTACGACGGCGAGGAGGCGACGCTCGTGACCGTGTTCTCCGCGGGGGGACGAAGGAACGCGGACCTGCCGCCGCGCTCGAGCTACCGCGCGGTCACGCCCAAGGCACTCCTCGTGCAGCACGAGGGCGGGCAGACGACCCTGTCGCCCTTCGAGCTCGACTGGGCGGCCTACAACGACCCCGAGCGCAACGGGTTCTTCCGCGATCCCATGGAGATCGAGCACCGGAGCGGCTGACGATGGGCCCCGGGGACGCGCCCGTCCCCGGTCCCTGGACGCCCGCGCGGGTCGGGGGGCCCGCGCCTCCGGTCACGGGACGCGCGTGCCGGTCACCATCGAGGTGCCCGGGGTGCATCCGCAGATCTCGCACGTCCCATCGCTGTCGACGTAGGACCACTCCAGGGTGCCACTGAAGTGGTCGTCGTCCGTGAAGGCGCCGCGCAGGCGGTAGTTCTCGGTGCACCCTCCACCGACCGAGATCGAGGCGTCGAACTCCGGGCACACCGGGTCGGTGGTGTCCGAGAGCACGAGCCCACCGGGCGGCATCGGCGTCGTTCGGTACGAACCCGCGCGCACCGACAGGATCCCGTCGGCGTTCTCGAACGTCACGGTCCCGAAGTCGGCGCTGCTGCAGAGGGACAGCGAACAGCCCGCGGTGGTCGCCCCGCCGGTGAGCCGGAACGTCCCCGTGCAAGCCGCCGTGGGCGCCGGGCACATCGCAGCGCAGGCCGCGCCCCGCGACGGATCACAGCGGAACACGCACATGTCGGCCGCCGCGTCGCATGCGTCGACCGTGCAGTCCTCGGAGTCGTTGCACACCCGCGGCGCGTCGGCGGGCGCGCACCCGAACTCGGGCATGCAGACCTCGGCGCCGTTGCAGAAGTTGCCGTCCTGGCACTCCGCGGCGGCCGTGCAGGCGCGCGGCACGTAGCAACCCATGGTCGCGCTGCACCGCTCCCCTTCGCCGGTGCAGAGCCTGTCGATGGCCGTGTGCGTGCAGGCGCGGTCGGCGCTGCACGCGTCGACGGTGCAGGCGAGTCCATCGTCACAGTCGGCGTCGGCCGCGCAGCCCGTGCCCGCCACGCAGCCCATCGCGGGGTCGCAGGTGGTCGCGCCCGGCGCGGTGCACAGCTCGTTCAACGCCATGTGGCGGCAGAGGCCGCCGACGCCGCACGAATCGACCGTGCACGCCACGGTGTCGTCGCACTCTGCATTCGAGGTGCACACGGTGCCCGCCTGGCAGCCGCGCCCGGGCACGCAGGTCTCACCGGCGCCGCACCGCGCGTCGATCGGCGTGAACGAACACACCTGATCGACCCCGCATCCGTCGAGGGTGCACGCCTGTCCGTCATCGCAGTCCGGGTCCGCCGCGCAGCGGAAGAAGCCGCCGGCGTCGGGGCTGCCGACGGGCGGCGGCGACGAACACGCCGCGACCACCCAGAGGCAGGAAAGGACACCGAGGAATCGTCGAGACATCGCCCTCACCTCCGCGAACCGCGCACCGCGGCCGTCTGGTCTGCACAGATCCCCGCGCATTCCCCCGAGAACGAGGCCGTCCACGTTCCCATCCACCGGTCCGCGCAGGTGTAGCTGCCCGTGAGGCGGTATTGCCCGCACCCGTCGGCGTAGCGGACGTCGAACGTGCCGTCGGACGGCGCGGGGGACTGCGTGAGCGTGAATCGGTCGGCCGTGACGCGGAGCGTGCCCGCCGCCTCGGTCACCGTGATCTCGCCGATGTTGTAGGTCGCCGACCCGATGCAGGCGGAGACGGCCGCCGGCCGGAAGGTGAAGGTCCCCGCCACCGAGGCCGGCGTGAACGCGTCGCAAGGAACCCCACCATCGGCGAGCGGAACGCCCGCGTCGCAACCCGGCGCGAGCGTGTAGCGGCAGCCGGCGAGCGCGTCGTCGCACGCGTCCACCGAGCATGCGTCCCCGTCGTCGCAGTCGACCGGCGTCCCGATGACGCAGGTCCGGCTGCCCGCGGGACCGAGGCATCGCTCGTCCCCGTTGCAGAACTGTCCGTCGGCACAGTCCGCATCCACCATGCACTCGGAGGGCATGCCGCTGCGGCAGCCGCTGCCCTCGACGCAGCGCTCACCTGCGGCGCAGAGGGCATCGAGGGCCATGTGACGGCACACCCGACCGACGCCGCACGAGTCGACGGTGCACTCGAAGCCGTCGTCGCACGCGCGGTCGTCCGCGCAGGACGGCGTCGAGGCATCCTGACCGGCGTCGCGGGCCGCGTCCGTGCCCCCGTCGCGAACGCTGGGCTCCCCGCCGGTCGTGCATCCCCCGAAGGCGAGCACGCTGAGGATGACGGAGAAGGAAGGCCTGAGCATCCCCGGACCCTAAGGGGTCGGCCGTGTGGCGGTCAATCGAGCGACTCGACGGGGAACGGGGGGGCGTGCGGCCCCCCCTCCTGTCCGGGCCCGGTGCCCTCCTCGGCGTTCGCCGGCGCATCGTCGAGGCCGTCGAACGCGTCGAGGCAGGCGCGCGCTTCGGCGCGGGCCGCGTCGTCCTGAAGGGCCGCGTCGTCGTCGGGCTGGAGCTCGTCCTGCGGGTCGGCGTCGGCGTTCAGGTCGGGGTTCGGGTCGCGATCCATGTCGAGGTCCTCGCCCGTGGCCTGGCCGGGGTCGGGGAAGGCCGCACGGAGCGAGACCACCTGCGCGCGCGTGGCGCCCGCCTGAAGCCACTCCGCATCCGAAGCGCGCGCGACGGCGTCGAGCGAGCCGAGCTTCTCGAGGAGCGCCGCCCGCGTGCGCGGGCCGATCCCCGGCACGTCGTCGAGCGCGCTCCGGAGGCGACGCTTGGTGCCCAGCTTCTTGCGCAGTTCGTTCGAGACGCGGTGGGCCTCGTCGCGCACCAGGACGAGGAACCAGCGCGCGGCGGTGCGCTCCTTGAGGGTGATCGGATTCTTCTGCCCGGGCAGGTAGACCCGCTCCTGCCGCTGCTCGCCGCCGAGGACTTTCTCCTTCGCGAGACCCGCCACCGGGAGGTCCTGCACGCCCAGCTCGCGCAGCACCGCGAGGGCCACGCCGAGCTGCCCCTTGCCCCCATCGACGACCAGCAGGTCGGGCAGCTCCCACCCCGCCTCGTGCCGCCTCGAGAGTCGCCGCGAGAGCACCTCCCGCATCGCGCCGTAGTCGTCGCCGCCGGAGACCCTGCGGACGTGGAAGCTGCGGTAGCGCTTCCGGTCGAGCTCGCCGTCGGTCATCGCCGTGATCGCGGCGACCGTGTCGGTGCCCCCGGTGTGCGACACGTCGATGCACTCGATCCGCCGCGGTGCGCGCGCGAGGCGCAGCGTCTTGCCGAGCTCTCCGAGCCGCGCCTCGAGGTCGTCCTTGGCCCTCTGCTTCTCCTTGAACGCGTGGGCTGCGTTCTGCGTGGCCAAGCGCACGAGCCCGACCCGCGCGCCCCGCTTCGGCACCACGAGCCGCACCTTGCGGCCCCGCCGTTCGCCGAGCACCTGCGCGAGTCCGTCCATCGCCTCGACCTCGCAGGGCAACACGATCTCGTCGGGGACCGTCGCGCCCTGACCGTAATACTCCGCCACGAAGGAGCCGATCAGCTCGTCGTCGGGGAGCCCGACGCTCCCGAGGTCGAAGGTCCGCACGTTGGTCATCCGGCCGCCGCGGATCAGCACCAGCGCGAGCTCCGCACGATCGCCCTGGACGAAGAGCCCGAGGACGTCCTGATCGGCATCGTCGAGGGCGTCGATGCGCTGGTCCTGGCGAACCTTGTCGATGGCGCGCAGCTGGTCGCGGAACGTGCCCGCCCGTTCGTACTGGAGGGCCGCGGCCGCGTCCTTCATCCGCCCCTCGAGGTCGTGGACGAGTTCCTCGTGGCGGCCATCGAGGAAGAGCCCGACCATGCGGACCTGACCGAGGTACTCCGTCCGATCGACGTCGAGCACGCACGGGGCCGGACAGCGCTTGATCTGGTGCTGCAGGCACGGTCGGACCCGGCTCGCGAAATCTGCGTCCCGGCAGGTCCGCAACTCGAAGAAGCGGTTCACCAGCCGGAGCGTCTTGCGGGCCGACGTGGCCGAGTCGTACGGACCGAAGTACTGGGCGCCGTCCGGCCTGGGGCGCCGCACGACGTGAAGCTTCGGCCACGGCTCCTTCGCATCGAGGCGCAGCGAGAGGAAGTCCTTGTCGTCCCGGAGCTTGAAGTTGTAGCGGGGCTGGTGCTCCTTGATGAGCGCGTTCTCGAGGAGCGCGGCTTCCTTCTCGTTGTCGACGACGAGCGTCTCGAGGTCGCCGAGCTCGTCGGGAAGGCGCGCGATGAAGAAGCGGTGGTCGCTCGATCCGGGCTGGAAATAGCTACGAACCCGCGAGCGCAGCGAACGGGCCTTGCCGACGTAGAGCGTGGCGCCGGCGCGGTCGCGGAAGATGTACACGCCGGGCGCGGCCGGCAGGGCATCCAGCTTGGCGCGGACGGTCTCGGACAGGGGCATGCGCGCAGACGATGGATCCGCCGGACCTCGAAGTCCCGCCGCAGGCCCCTCGGGCCGAGCGGACGCTCCGTCTCAGCCGGAGCGCTCGGCCGGCGCGGGCTCGACGGGCGTGCCCCCATCGTCCCCGACCTCGAGCGTGCGCGCATCCGTCACGACGGCGTGCACGCGGACGTCGTTCGCGGTCTCGGGCACCTCGGCGATCAGCTGAAAATCGAAGGCGACGCCGACCCGGAAGGCCCGCTCGAGGCGGGGCAAGAGGTGGTCGTAGTAGCCCGCGCCGTAGCCGATCCTGGCGCCGCGAGGATCGAGCGCGAGCGCGGGCACCAGCACGAGATCGACCTCCGCGAGCGGGACCTCGGGCGCCGTCGCGGAAGGCTCCTCGACCTGCAGCCCGCTCGACCGGATCCGCTCGGCCCCCTCGACGAGGAGGCGCACCTCGAGGCCCCGCTCGGTCACCCTGGGCGCGGCGACCCGACGCCCCGCCGCCCATGCGGCGGCGATCAGCGCCTCCGTGTCGACCTCCGTGGGCATCGAGAGGAACACCAGCAGCGTCCGGGCGCTCGCCCACTGCGGCAGCGCCTCGACCCGCGCCGTGATCCGCGCGCTCCGCGCAGCCCGGGCGGAGGCGGGCACCGCCTTGCGCACGCCGCGCATCCGCGTCCGCAGTTCCCCCTTCACCTGGTGGCGCAGCGCCTCCTCGCGCGGGTCTGCCGGACGAGGCCCCATGTCCGACTCAGCCGTCGTCCCGCGCCCCTTCGACCGCGAGCCTGCGGTCGATGCGCGCGATGGCCCGGGACAGCGCCTCCCGCGTCGACGCTTCGAGATCTTCGCGGCGGGCGTCGGACTGGACGAGTTCGTCCGCGAGGCCGAGCGCCACCACCGCGAGCAACTGCGCCGGGGTCGCCGACCGGGTCGCCTTCGGGCCGAGGGCCTCGATGCGCTCGTTGACGAGCTCCGCCAGCTTCTTGAGGTGCTCCTCGTCGGCGTCGGACGCCATCCGGTAGCGCGCTCCAGCGATCTCGAGGGTGACGGTCCGCTTCACGGGCCGAGACTAGCCCACGCGAGGCCCGGTCGGAAGCCCGTTCGACGAGAAGCGCCTCGAAGCGTGCCGTCCCGGCGGGCGGCCCGGACCCGACGAACCGGGCGTCGCTCGACCCGACGGTCGAATCGCACGGGGCCCCTCGCGGGGAACGACCGACGCGCCGTCGGCCCCTCGGCCTCTGGCGCAGACGTGACAGCGCGCGCGCAGGCCCTGCGCGAAGGACCTCGAGCGACCTCGGCGGCGGCAGGAAATGAGCCGAACCCCGCGGGCCTCGTGATACCGTCTTCGGGCGCGGGCCACAGGGTTCGTGCCTTCGCTCCAGGAAACCACGCGCACATGATCAAGGTCGCCTGTATCTCGTGCTCCACGCCGTACGATCTCGACGAGGCGAGGATTCCGTCGAGTGGCATGAAGATGCGTTGCCCGAAGTGCGGCAGCACGTTCCTCGTGTTCGCCGATGGACGGGTCGAGACCGCCCCTGCAGCGCCCCCGCTCACGCCCCGCCCGGGCGTCGGCAAGCCGACGCTCATCGGCGCGGCGGCGGCCCCCTCCGTCCCGCCGCCGACGAAGGCGCCGCTCGCGCCTCCGCTGGTGCCGAGACCCCGACCGATGCCCGGCGGCGTCACCCCG
The DNA here is from genome assembly GCA_903828805.1 of uncultured Sandaracinus sp. Classification (GTDB taxonomy): domain Bacteria; phylum Myxococcota_A; class Polyangia; order Polyangiales; family Sandaracinaceae; genus Sandaracinus. The sequence goes on from CAIKNO010000767.1 coordinate 11,800, forward strand.
AGCACGGCACCCGGGGCCCGTCCGTCCTTGCCCGGGGAATCCCCCGCCGCCGGCCGGCTGTCGACCCCGCCGGCGATGCCGTTGCCCGTTCGGCCCCGCATCGGCAGCGAGAGCGGCGTGACTGCGACGGGTGCCACGACGGCCGCGCCCGGGACGCCCGCGGTCGCACCGGGCCCGACCTCGACACGCTCGGCCGCACGCTCCGCCTTCGGTCCGGCGTCGAGCCCGGCGATGGCGAAGCCCACCGGCCTCGACGCCCCTCCGCAGGAGCCCGCGCTTGCGACCCGCACGGTCGAAGCATCCGGGACCGAAGGCGGATTCGACCTCGAGATCGACCTCACGGACGCACCCGCGCCCGCGAGGTCCACTGGGGAGTTCGGAGACCTCGACCTCCCCGCGCCTCGAGCCAAGGCGCCCGCCCCCGCGGCCGCCCCCGGAGACCTCGACCTCCCCGCGCCTCGAGCCAAGGCGCCCGCCCCCGCGGCCGCCCTCGGAGACCTCGACCTCCCCGCGCCACGCGCCGCCGCCCCCGCACGTCTCGGAGAGCTCGACCTCGACCTCCCCGCGCCACGCGCCAAGGCGCCCGCCCCCGCGGCCG
>CAIKNO010000768.1 GCA_903828805.1 uncultured Sandaracinus sp.
AGGCACCCGTAGATGTCGTCGAGCGCCTGGACCTGGCGGTAGGCGAGGTGCGCCTGGTGGAACGCCTGCTCGTCGGGCGAGAGGGCGCAGAACGCCTCGACGGACTCGACAAAGCTGTCTTCCGACGCCGTGTCGAAGCTCTTGGCGTAAAATGTACGAAGAACCTGCGCCCATTCGGGCGTGGTGAGGGTGCGGGCGCGGGGCAGACGGGTAGCGGTCTCCGGCATCGGAGCCTCCTTGGGGGGTGAACGTGTGGGTGCAAGGGCCGGGTGGCAGGTCAATTGACGAGGGAACGGGACGGCATCGGAGCGGGCGGTTCGGCCGGTGGCGGTTCGGCGGCGAGGCGGAGGAGCATCGCGAGTTCGCGGACGTTGACGGGGTCGCGCAGGATGCGGAGCACCGCCTGGTCCTGCACCGCCGCCGTCAACTCGGGCGACGCCGCGGCGAGCTGGGCGAACTCCAAGATCTCGGGCGTGAGCCCAAGGCGACGGAGCGCCGTCGCGCGAACGGCAGCCGAAAGGCGGGCAAACACGGACCTGGCGGGGGTGCGGACGGCGGGCAGACGGGTGGCGTTCTCCGGCATCGGAGCCTCCTTTTGGGGTGACCGTGTGGGGGATCAGGCCGCGGCGGACTGGCCGGTCGGCGGGGTGTTGGCCGGGGCGGAACCCGCCTTGGCGGCCATGAGGAGCAGCTCGGCGAGCTCCTTCCGCGTCTTCTCGTCGCGGAGGATCTTGCGGACCTCGGGGTTCTTCATCGCTTCGAGAAGCTCGGGCGAGGCGTTGACGATCTCGGCGAGCTCCACCATCTCGGGGGCCATGCCGAACTTCGCCGTCGCGAGCACGCGGCCGAGGCCGCCCAGCTCCGCGATGAACTGCTTGCCGAGTTCTTCGCGGACCTTGCCCTCGCCCGAGTCGCCTCGCTGCGTGGACTCGACCTCGAAGGCGCCGATCTTGAGGCTGGTCAGTTGCCCGACAACGTTCTCGGTGGACTTCTGGGCGCGGGTGAGCTGGCCGCCCTGGTTCGAGATGTGCGCGTTCTGGAGCGTGGCGAGGTGGGCGTAGCTGCCCTGGAGCAGCGAAATCAGGTGGGTGTAGCCCTCGCCCAGCGCACGCCAGGTGCGGGCTTCCGGCAGGTTGTCCGGGAACGTCGTCGGCATGGCCGCGGGGACGGTGAGCGCGGCGGGAGGCTCTTCCCAATCGAGGTTCGTGCAGAGGAAGCGCGAGCTGTAGATGACCTTGTCGCCCTTGCCTTTCCAGAGGTTGACCTTGAACTTGCCCTCGCGCTCGCCGACCATGTTCTGGCTCGCCATGTGGCGGATCCAGCGCATCGCCGCCTCGGCCAGTGCCGCGAACGTCACGCCCTGGTCCATCTTCCCGAGGTCGCCCAGATCGGGGGCGTCGTCGTCGTCGTCGGACTCGTCGCCATCCCCGTAGTTGTCGTCCTCGTGCTCGACGAACGCGCCCAGATCCACCGCGCCGAAGCACACGCGACCGAGCTGGGGGTAGCCGTTCCGGTCGTGGACTTCGTGGACGGTGATGTGCGTGATCTCCGCGCAGCGTTCGCGGATGACGGCTTCCACCGTGTCGAGCTTTTCGAATTGCAGATCGTCCAACATGGTCGTTTCCGGGGCGAGGAGGGGGGTCAATCGCGGAGCGTCTTGACCCTCTCACCCTATCGCAAGGGCCCGAAAAAGGGGTCAATTTCGGCATCCAGGCTCCAACCGCGCCTACCGCGCAAATCGCGGTTCCAGAACCGCGCCCCCGACCGCCGCCCTCGACACGTCAACCGCCGGCCGAACCGCGCGGTCGTCGCCAAAACCGCGCGCCCGGATCGTCGGACCGCCGCCTCGGCGACCGAGACCGCGACCGACCGCCGATGCTGGCGACGGCGTTTCCGGCGACCGCGTACAACCGCGACGCTGTCCGGGCCCGACCGCGGGCACTCCGTTCGCACGGTTCGATAGGTTTGCCGAGCGCTTCGGCACGCCGGGCCTGCTGGCCGTCGTCCGTGACGCCGCTGCTCACGCCGGGACGGGCTCGCCGCTGGAATCACGGACCGGAAGGTGAGGCGGCGGGTTGTGCGGGGCCGCCGCACGGCCGTCCGCGGCCTCGGCCCCGACCCCGGCGCCCACTTACTGGATGTTCCTCGTCAAAGCTGCGTAGAGGCGCAGCGGGGAGCGTCGGCGGGCCGCCGGGCAGTGCCCCGAAAAGGCAGACCTGGCAGACCTGGCAGACCTGCCCTTTTTCACAGGTCTGCCATGACTTCGACGCATACAAGCATCTGTTCGAGCCTCAGGCAGACCTGGCAGACCTCAATACGCTGTCTACGTGTGTGAGAGTCTCTCTCCCTCCGGTGTTCTCGGAGTCCCCGACCGATCTTCGGCTCCGAGATCGGGGGTCGTGATCGACGTGGATCTTGTAGTAGATGGCGTAGGCAGGTCTGCCAGGTCTGCCTTTTGCGAATCTGCTGACTTCTCGGCGGATCGTTTTGGCAGACCTGCCCGAAAAGACGAGGTCTGCCAGGTCTGCCAGGTCTGCCTTTTGATCCGGGCCGTTTTGGCCCTTGCGCGGAACATGCGTTCAGGCTACCCGCCCGGTCGCCAGCTCCGGGCATCCCGCCCCTCGCCATGCAAGGGACTTCGATGTCTATCGCGTTTCACCCTGAAAACCCGGCAAACCGCCCATTCTGGCTTGGTGGCCTGCACCTCGCCCGACACCCCGAGCTGGTCGAGCTGGCCGAGGACGAGGCCCGCCTCGCTGTCGTCTACGGCGAGCTCTGGTCGGCACCCGTGGATCGCGCCGCAGCCGACGATCTCCTCTCCGCGTGGGGCGACACCGCGCCCGGCATCGAGCATCTCGTCGCGCTCGCCTGGTTCATCGAGGAGAAGAGCCTGCGCGCGCTCAAGGACACCGCCCGGCGGGTGCTCCCCGAGGCGATCCTCCGCGATCACCCCGCTCTCCAGACGCGCTGGCACCGCCGGGCTGCCGCCGCCCTCCTGCTTCTCCACGCCCCCGAGTCGCTGGTCGAGGTGTTCCTGTGGGACATCTACCACCCGCGCGCCCGCGCCGCGCTGAAGATGACGAACCAGCCGCGAAAGCTCACAATGCCGCTCGCGGATGTCGAGTGGGCCCGGCACGCCGAGCAGGCGCTCGTCCAGGTCGAAGGGAGCCGAGCCCGGAGAGGACTGCGCTACGAGCGCGCCGTCCTCCGCGCGGGCACCGACGACGTGCTGCTCGTCTTCCGCGACTACGGCCGCCCGGAGACCCACCGGGACTCGCGGGACGAAGTGGCGCCCGGCTGGCGCGACGACTGGACGTTCCTGCGCTTCCACGACCACGGCGCGCGGGTGGACGTGACCGCCCGCGACCCGGAACGCGCGCTGAAGCTCGCTTCCGCGGTCGGCTCCAAGCTGTTCGCAGCCACGGTCGCCTACCAGCACGCGCGCGACCCGCTCACGCGCGAGCGCCTCGACGCCTTCCTGGACCGGCTCCTCGAACCCGACGACCCGGTGTTCTTCCTCCACGAGATCGCCGGGCGCATGGATGCCTACGACGACCAGCCCCAGGCGGTCCTCGGGCGTTCGGGCAGCGGCCGGATCGAGGAGGTGGCGTGCTCGATGCGCGACGCCCACGGCTTCGCCCGCGACTCGACGCTCGTGGACTACGCGAAGATCGCGTTCAACGACGACAATAGCACCCACCACCGCCTGACCGTCTGTTTCCCCGAGCCAGGCGACCGTTCGACCGACCTCACCCTCTCGTTCCAGGACAGCGGCGTCGCCACCGAGGTGGCCGAGTGCTTCGCCGCGCTGCTCCAGGGCCAGCTCGGGGTGGAGGTGAACCCGCGCGTCCCCGACCCGCATCGTCGGCGTCGGTCGGATCGGGGATCCGGCAAGCCGACGACCATCGGGGTCGGCGAATGGCGCGCCGTGCTGGCCCCGCGCCTCGATGCGCCCACCACCTGGCAGCGGACGATGCTGGATGAGATCGAAGCCGCCGGACTCGTCCACGTCACCCGCGAGACGGTGTTTCGCTGCGGCGACACCCGCATCCCCGCGCCCGTCCGGCCGAAGGGCTCGGTGGGCTGTCCGGGAGACGTGACTATGCCCTACGGAAACGTGAGCAGCGAGGACGGCTTCACGCAGGATCCTGGCGAGGTCTTCCCGTGCGACTGCGGCGGCCACGAGTGGAAGCTGGCCGGGTACGGCCCACCGTGCTTCCTGCGCGTCCGAACGCGCATCGACCCCGAGCGGGCAGGCGCCTGGCTGCGCCGCGAGCTGGGTACGGTGCGCTGGGAGGAGGACGAACCGGGCGTGTTCTCGAAGGTCGTGCCCGGAAAGGGCCGACGCAATCTCGTATTGCTCGACCGTGCCGCCCCGGAGTGGTGCGCGCCCGGCACGCCGAGGACCGCGTGGCTGGCGCTCGACAATCGGCGCGACGTGCGCGCGTTCGGCGACCACGGCCTCACGCTCGCGCACGTCTGGGGCGACGGCATGGCCGCGATCCCGCGGGCCTTCGGGGATGCGGAGCTGCCGCTCATGGTGGCCGAGTCGCCGATGCCCGAGTACGACCGACGACAGGTCATCGAGCCTGGCGAGGCGGGCATCCTGGTCGCCGGGGGGCTGCTCATCCCGCGCAGCCAGCCCAGGTTCCGGCTCCTGTTCGCGCTCTTGCAGGAGTGGCATGCGACGAACGGGGATGCCGACGCCCCGGTGGCGCGCG
>CAIKNO010000769.1 GCA_903828805.1 uncultured Sandaracinus sp.
CGCGACGGGGGCGCCCCCGCGGCGGGGTAGGATCCCGAGGCCGAGGAGAGACTCTGCGGGCGACGTACGCATCGCGATGTCTGCCATCTGTCGCACGCACACGAGGTCATCGTCGGCGGCGGCGCACACCTCGTCAAAGCCGACAGCACCCGGCGCTCGAAGGTGTTCAGGCTGAGCGCACTCGGCCCAGACGCGCTCATGCGTTGAGCAACGACGTCGGCGCGAGCGAACGCACAGGACGGAAGACCAACAAGGCATGGAATCAGTTAGGACTGTAGGCACACGGATGGTCTGTGCTAACAGGACAAATCGCAGGGCGCGGGCGCCACTCAGTGGGGCGTCGATGCAACGACCGATCAATCCAATCGAGGCGAGTGCATGAGCTACTTCGTCAATCCGATCCTCACCGAACTGCGACCCGAGCTTCTGGCTCGCTTGAAGATCGGCGAGCTGAGGCGTGTCGGTGGCGTCCTCCGTGTGGCGAAGGGGTACTCGCGGGCCGGGAGCATCGCCGCGCATCTGCGCGACGTCGGTGATCTCGTCGATCCAATGGTCTCTGCATCGCTGCATCTCACTCAGGTTGCCGCAGCGGCGAGCGTGGTGAACCTCGGCGTCTCGGTCGCAGGCTTCGCTCTCGTGCTGCACAAGATGGCAAAGCTCCAGCAGAGCGTGAACGCGCTCGCAGAGCTCACGCAGAGACAACATGGCGAAGTCATGGGCGCGCTCGACGGCATCGCGTCGCAACTCATCGAACTGCGCTACGTGGCGTTCGAGAGTCGTGAGCTCCTCGAGGCGACGCTCGACGAGGTGCGTCGTGTACGGCGCGACCTGCTCGACAGCTACCTCGCAAGAGTGCTGACCGAGGTAGACCTCCTGCGTCGCGCGAAGCAGATGACAGAGCACGACACCTCTCGTGCGCTGCGCACCTTCGGCGAGGCGAGGCGGTGGCTCGAACAGACGATTCATGCGTTGCCTGCTCGGGCGCGCGACGACGCGCACTGGTTCGATCGGCTGCTTCGATTCCGCGTGTGGTGCCTCACCTCACTCGCTGAGGTGCAGCTCCTCCGGCGCGTCGGGGACGACCGAGGAGCCGCGGTGCTTACGCGCGCGCTGGCCTCCACGGGCCGAGGGTGGGCGCACGGGTGGAGCGAGGCCCTGCTCCCGTCGAGCGAGTTTCACGGTGCTTTTCGCTTCGCGCACAGCGCCTTCAACGGCCTCGATCGAGAGGTGTACGTGCGGCTTGTACGACTCCAGGAAGTCTCGGCGAGAGGCACGGTCGATAACCGTGAGGTCGAAGCCCGCATGGAGGTCGCACGCGCGATGCCGAGGCTCGGGCCTCCATGGATTGAACGACAGCGCGCGCTCGCGGGGCTCCTCGACTTCGCGGAGGAGGCCACCGCGCGCATAGAGTCATTGGCCGACGAGATGGAGATGTGCGTCGACGAGCGCCTCTCCTACGCACACTGGGAGGCTCTCGCCGCGCCTGCGAAGCACGGTGGGATCGCAGTGATCGAACGAGAGGAGCGTACATGATGAGAGACCTCGAACTGGACAAGGTGACCATCGCACTGCGGCTCGACCCCAAGGAGATCGACGCTGCGCGGACCGGAGCGCTAGCGCTCGTCAAGGCGACCGGGGAGTTGCTGCGGCACTGCCCCGATGACTCGGAGAGCACGCACGCCTTCCAGACGCTCGTGCGCTGGGTGCAGATGGTCGTTCCCGCGGCTGACGCGCGCGACGCGCGCAGGGTCGCGGACACGTCGCACCCCTCGCGAGATCCCATGTGGCTCTCGACGCTGCACTTCGATCCGCATCTGTCGGCGGTCTTCCCCGGCGAGCTCGTGGTGGCGGGGCTCTGCGCGGCGATGCCACGGGAGCACAACCAGCGCGATGCCGCGGAGGACTATGTGCGCGCGGCCGCGCTCCGCGCGGGGGTGAGCAACGACGACACGGAGATGCTCCGCGGGTGGAGTGACGGTTCTGCGGCCGAAGCGGTATGCGAAGAGGTCGAACAGCGCCTCGACACGCTCGCCGAGTCCAGCGCTGCGAGCGCATCGGTCGTGCGAGCGCTCCACGACATGAAAGGGCGCAGGCGCAGACCGTCGGCCGCGACGAAGGGGCCGCCGATTTTTCACGAGGCACGCATGCGGGCGATCACGCAGATCGACGAGGTGCTTCAGCACGCGCAGAGCCTCAAGATTGAGGTGAGCGGGTTGCAGAAGCTGCGCGGCTTCCTCGAGCAGGACTATTTTCGCGTCGCTGTGCTCGGCGAGTTCAAGCGTGGCAAGTCGACGCTCATCAATGCTCTGCTCGAAACGCCTGGCCTGATGCCCGTCGACTCGCTCCCGTGTACCTCGGCGCTCACGGCGATCCGCTACGAGCGCGAGGAGCACTACTACTACGCGGCGAAGGCGAATGACTTCGTTTCAAGCACGCGAGCGCAGTTCTGTGAGCGGGCGGCGAACGCGGCGACTGAGACACACACAGAAGCCGAAGCGCAAACGGCGGCCGAGGCCATGCCGCGGTGGAGGGTGTGCCTGCCGATCCCCTTCCTGAAGGATGACTTCGTGGAGTTCGTGGATTCGCCGGGGCTCGGAGAAGATCCCGCGCGTGATCGTCTCGCAAAGGAGGAGGCACAGCGCGCGGATGCTGCGGTGCTCGTACTCAACGCGAAGCAGCTCGCGAGCAGGGACGAGATCAAGCTCGTCGTCGAGATGAAGGCGAAGCTGCACGGGCTCATCCTCGCGATCAACCAGGCCGACCTGGAGCCCGAAGCAAACTGGCCCAGGCTTCTCGAGTACCTGAGCAAGCGCCTTGAGGATGGCGGTGTTGCCATCCCGCGCGATCGCATCGTCTTCGTCTCTGCGAGCAATGCCGAGGAAGCCGCAGGCGCTCACCGATTCAGTGATCCCTGGCTGGCGCGCATGCGCAACCTCCGCAAGGTCGTGCAGCAGCACCTTCTCTCGCGCTCGGGCCCGCTGAAAGCGGGGTACCTCGTGTCTCGCCTCGAAGCGGAGGTCACGGAGGGCAAACGCACGGTCAAGGGCATTATCGCCGATCGAAAGGCGCAGCTCACAGATTACGACCTCCGGGCAGAGAAGAGCCGCAAGGCGACCGAGGCGCGCCTGCACGCGGAACGTGACATCACGAGCGCGACCGCGAGCCTGCGTGACCACGCGACGTTGCGCGACGCGCTGGTCAACGCTTTCGAAGACGCGCTCCCCTCACTGCTCGTACAGATCGGGCACACGCGCGATCGTTGGACGACGGAACACAACCCGCTCGGCAGCCCCAAGAAGCACGTCAAGGCCGTCGCGGAGCAGGCCGTCGAGCACACGAAGGTGGTGCTGGAGGCATGGTTCAAGGGCGAGGGCGCGAAGGTGCTCGAGAGCGCCCTCGTCGCACGCCTCGACGCCGCAGCGCGGCAGGTCGCGAGCCTCGCGGAGTATGCCGAGATCACCAAGGGGCAGAGCAAGGAGCACCGCGCGAAGTTCTTCACCACGCTCAAGGAGCGCACCCTTCAGGACGCCTACGAGGATGCGACCCATACAGCCACGGACGTCGACGCCTTTGGGCGCTCGGTGCTCCTCGCCGTGGTGGCGCTCGTCGTCGGGTACGTCGTGGCCGATGTGGTGCTGTTCTACGTGCTCGGCGCGATCGCGAGCTTCCTCGCGCTCCCGCTCGTGATCGCAGCGGTAGTCATCGGCCTGATCGCTGGCGCAACGAAGGGAAACGACTGGGCGCGCGCCTGGGTACGCAACACCATCTACGACAAGATCAAGGAGCAGTTCCAGAAGGCTGATTCGCGGCGGAAGGTGCGAGAAGGAATCGATAAGGCGATGCGCGATGTGAGCGACCGCCTCGAACACAGCTTCAAGAAGAGCTGCGACGAGTTGCTCCGTGAGGCGATGTTCGCCGAGCAGCAGACCCGCGAGGAACTCGACGAGTTCGCGAAGAAGGTAGGCGGGGACCGCGAGGCGCTCCAGAGCGAGCTCGCGCGGATCGACGCCCTCGCCTCGAAGGTGTACGTCGCGTTCGGAGAGCTCGAAGCCATCGCACGGAGCGTTCGACCGGTCGAGAGCAGGCTGTGAAGCACACGTTCGAGGAGACGCTCACGCGTTGCCGCGAACAGCTCGACGCAGCGCGCAAATACGCGGAGGTGCTCGGGCTTGCGGAGCAGTTCGCATCCGTCATCGGCGATGCCGAGCGTACAGAGTTTCGTGTGTCGGTGCTCGGGCGCTTCAAGCAGGGCAAATCGACGGTGCTCAATGCGATGCTTGGGGAAGAACTGCTCCCGACCGCTTCGTTGCCATGCACCTCGACGCTCGTCGAAGTGCGCCGCGCCGAGCGCACCAACTTCGTCGAGGTCGACGGCGATGCCAGAAATCGCCGTTCTCGAAGCGCCTTTCACGAGGCCGTTGGGAGCGCAGAGAAGGGGCGTACTGCGAAGGTCACGCGCTGGGAGGTGGGCCTCGCGTCGGAGGCCATCCCGCACGGGCTCGCGTTCGTCGATACGCCGGGCACCGACGAAGACGACGGACGGAACGCGATCGCTCGCGGCGAGTTGCACCGAACCGACGCGGCGCTCTTCGTGCTCGGCGCCCGTCAGGCGGGTGGGCTTCGCGAGCTCGATGACATCGAAGATCTCTGCGAGCGCGTGCCGATCGTGATGGTGCTGGTCAACCAGATGGACCTCATCTCGGTAGGAGATCGAGCGCGGGTGCTCACGCACGTGAGAAAGCGCCTCAATGCGGTGCAGATCGCACCCGAGCGCGTGCTGCCCTTCTCCGCAGTCGATGCGACGAGAGGCGACCGCGTCGCGAGAGGATGGCTCGACGACGTGCGTGGGGAGCTCTCCGAGGTGCTGTTCAAGAACACGGCAGGTGCGCGTCTCGCTGCGCTCCAGGGGACAGTCGCGCAGTTCATTCGAAAGCTCGAACCGAAGCTCGATGAAGCCGTTGCGTTGCGAGAGGGTGCGCTTACGAACGAACGGCAGCAGCTCTCGAACGCGGAGCGCGCGACGAAAGAGCTCGAAGCGGGGCTAGCAGGCATCGACAGGATCTGTAAGAAGCACGCGAGGGCTGTCTCCGAGAAGACCGCGACGACGATGAATGAGGCGTGGATGCACACCCTCATTCAAGTTCACGTCCGTCGTTCCTCCTGGCGAAGCGACGAGAACCCGCTCTTCAGCCCCCGCGCGTTCGCCGAAGAGATCGCGAACGGAGCTCGAACGGAACTGACGAGACAGGTGAAGTACCTCGTGCGCACGGAGATTCAGCCCACGATCGACGCGGGGCTCCGCGCGATGCGGGACGAGATCGAGCCACAGGTGCCCTCGATGCTCGCGTTGATGGGTCAGATCGCACCAGGGATGTCGACCACGAAGAAGTTCGTCGACGAGCTCCTGCGCGATGCGATGCGCGACATTCTTCACGCCGTCGACTCGAGAGCGGGCGACGCGCGGGAGCTTGCGACGGCTGGGGCGATCAGCAACGCCGTGAGCCTCGCGGTCGCGCAGACGGTGGCGCTACTCATATCGGGGCTCCTCGCCGGACTCGTCGCGCTCCCGCTCCTGATCGGAGCGGCGCTCGCTGTTGCCGCGCTCGGTCTGGTCATGGGGAGGCAGTGGGTCGTGGATCACGCACGCGACAAGGTCGCAGACGTGATGGTCGAGAAGCTCGGTGAGCCTGAGGTGCGTCGCCAGGTGGTTTCCGCGGTACGAAACGCGACCCGCGACACATTCTTGCAGTTCAGCAAGGCGTTTCGCGCGAACGTTCGGGCGCGGATCAACGCGGCTCGCGACAGGCAGCGTCAGCACGCCGATCGCACTACACAGCGTGCGGACGAGCATTCGACCGCCCTGGAGGCCGCGAAGGCAGCACGACGAGAGTTGCGTGCCGTGGAGCGCTTGCTGGTTCGCGAGGGCGAGCGCATCGAGAAACTCCGCGGAACGGACTGATCTTCCTTCCTGCCACAGAACGCGCTTCTTGATGTGTCCCCACAGCGGGGGCACTCTCGGCGCATGGCCGCGACCGCGCACCCTCTCACGCTGACCGCGCTCGACCCTGCGACGCTCGACCGAATGCGCGCGTGCTACCTGGGCGTCGATGACGCTCGGGTGTCGCCGTTCCTGCGCGAACACCCAGAGCTCGCGATCGCACTCGTCGACGCAGCGCCTCGCCTGCGTGCGGCTTTCGGCGAGGGGGTCACGCTGCGGCTGGAGCGCTCGTACTTCGACAACGAGGAGCTGCTCTTCGCGCGGGTGTACGGCCACGCATCGAGCGTCGATGAAGCGGAGCAACGCATGGACGGGTTTCGCGAGGGCTGGTGGTACCAGCAGCCTCCCGAGGCGGCTCGCTTCCTGGAGTTCAGCGTAGGGTGGGACGCGTGACCTTCGACTGGTCGGAGTACCTCATCGTCGCCGCCGAGCTCAGCACCGGGCGCGCTCCGACCGCGAGTGAGCAAGCGCGCGGCCGTGCTGCCGTGAGTCGTGCCTACTACGCGGCCTTCTGCCCGGCGCGAGACTTCCTCGTCGACCGGGGCGAACTCTCACCAGCGCGCGCAGACGAGCCCCGATTGCACGCGACCGTGATGGAGCGATTCAGGCTGAGCACCGACGGTCGTCGACGCAAGATCGGCAACTGGCTCCGCGACATGCGAGACGCGCGCAACCGCTGCGACTACGAGGCCGAAGTGCCGAACCTGGCGGGGCTGGTCACGGCGACGTTGCGCGACGCTCGCTGGGCCCTCGAACATCTCGCGAAGCTCCAGGGGACGTAACGAGACGTCGCGTCAACGCAGTGGTGACCTCGGCCCGATCACCACGCGCGCGGCAGGATCCCGAGGCCGAGGAGGTACTCCGCGGGAACGGTGCGCATCGTGGAGTCTCCCGTCGGTCGCACGCACAGCAGGTAGTCGTCGGCCGCGAGGTCGCGGAGCGCAGCGATCGCTGCCGGATCGAGCCGCGCGCTGCCCCCCAGAGGCCCACCCCAGCTTACGGGGGTGAGCGTCCAGCGCCCCACCTCGACGCCCGACGCGCGAAAGAGGCGCGCCACGACGGGGAGCGTGCTCTCGACGTACAGCGCCGAGCCCGCGGGCATGCGCAGCGCGTGGCAGTCTTCGGCATCGCCCACCGCGAACGCGGACTGCACGAGCACCGAGCGCTCGAACGCGGTGCGACGTGCGACGGCGCGCTCGTTGGGCTCCGTCTCGGGCGTCGGCGTGGCGCAGATCGACGAGGCCGTCCCCGTCGCGGTGACGGTCGTCGGAAGGCAACGCGTCGTCGCGGGGCAGAGCGTGGCGATCGCGCCGAGGTCGCAGGCGTCACCGGCCCGCGCGAGGGTCCTGCACGTGCGGCGGTAGCGGGAGAAATCTGAGCACTGCAGGTCTCCGTCGCAAGGGGTCGCCGACGTGCGGCAGTCGGCGCCGGGGGCCGTTCCCGCGGCCGCGCAGCGACCGGGGTCGGCGCGGTGCTCCGTGGTGCAGGTGTCGCCGTCGACGCAGACGGTGGCGCCGCCCGAGGGTTCGCAGATCGCGCCGCGGACGACCCTGCGCACGCAGCTCCAGCCCGAGCCGTCGCACGCGAGCCCGTCGTCGCAGCGGGGCGTCGCGGGGCGGCATCGGCCTCCGACGGCGCCGTCGGCGGCGATCACGCAGCGCATCGCATCGGCGCTCGCGCCGCACAGCAACCCGTCGGCGCAGCGCTCGCCCGTCGGGGTGCAGAGCTCGCCGTACGCGAGGCCCGACGCGCAGTGAAAGCCGGTGTTGCATCCGCCGGCGGAGGCGCCGTTGCAGCGCAGACCGGCGTCGCAGCGATGGTCGCGCCAGCAGAAGCCGCCCGCCGCGCCGTCGGCCACGCAGCGGGCGGTGCCGTCGACGTTGATGCACGACGCGCCCTCGTTGCAGAAGTCGGTGTCGCCGCCGCAGAGGTCGCCCGGCGAGAG
>CAIKNO010000770.1 GCA_903828805.1 uncultured Sandaracinus sp.
CGGAGCGCCTCGTGATCGGTCGCCCGGACGGTCTTCAGGATCGTTCCCGAGGGGTCCGATCGAGCCGGCCACCCAGGCCTTGTCGCCGGCCGCCTCGCGCGCGAGCCGAACCCCCGCGCGGTTGATGACCTCGAGCTGGCCCTCGAGATGATGCGGCGCCAGGCGGAACCGGTTCGCGCCGAACGTGTTGGTCTGCAGCACCTCGGCGCCCGCCGCGACGTACCCGGCGTGGACCGTCCGAACCAGGTCCCCGCGGGAGGTGCAGAGCTGGTCGAAGTTCTGGGTATAGAGGACCCCTCGCTCGTAGAGCTGAGTGCCCATGGCCCCGTCGAAGACCACCGGGCCCTCGCGGAGGGCCTCCATTAGAGCGCGGCGTCGGGTCATCGCTGCGGCGAGATGTGGAGCGGGGACCGCGCCGTGTCGAGGCGTTCGAGTTCACGTCGCGACGCCAGGGTCGCGCGGTCCTTCCCCCGCGGGGTGCCTCAGTCGTTCATGGCCCCGTTCATGATCCAAGCGCGCAACGCGTCCGACTGCTCGGTGGTCAACGGCGGACCGATCGGCATCCGGGTGCCGCACAGCGGGCCGCCCGCCGCGCCGACTCCGTCCACCTTCTGCATCAAGAGAGAACCCGCGGGATCTCCGGCCACCACGTAGGCGCTGCCACCGACGCACGCGCCCGACGCGCTGGGGCCGGCGCCCACGAGGTTCGTGTACGCCGTGGCGGCGTCCGGCATGGCGAGCCCACCCGCGCTTCCGCCGACGTGGCACGCCGCGCCCGCGCAGGAGGTCATCACGATGGCCGGGTAGATCGACGACCAGCGGGCCTGGAGCGCGCCGCCGCGCGGCGCGACGACGTCGCCCACGCCGACGCATTGGCCCTCGGCCGTGTCGCAGAAATTCGTGACCTCGCAGTCCGCGTTGGCCCCGCAGGGCATCGCGATCGCTTCCGTGCGCTCGACGACCGGTGAGCCGCACGCGAGCCAGTTCCGCAGCATCTCCTGCCCCTCGGGCGTCCTCAGCGCGGGCAGCTCCACGCCGTCCGCGTCGACGTACGCCGACGATTCGGGCACGAAGTTCCGGGGCGGCATCGCCCCCGACACCACCTGCTCGTGGATGCCGTCACGGTGGCGATGAATCGTCCCCTGGATGCGGCGCAATCGCTGCGCCTGAGCGACGCCGTCCGCACCGGATGCCTGAACGAGCCGCGCGTCGAAGTCGAGACCGAAAGGCGCACCCAGACGCCGCTCGAGCCCCTCGGAGTGGCACGTGGCGCAGTTGTCGAGGAGCAGCGCCTGGCCAGGATACGCCGGCTGGCCGTCTCCGACCCGGTACACCGGCGCCCGCGCGGCGTCCTCGTCGCACTCGAGACCGACCGTCGGCTTGCAGCCGACGAGGCCCACGAGCCCCAGGCCCATCAGGCCGAGCCGCATCGGCACCGAGACGACCCCCACCGAACTCCTCATCTGGCGCACTCCTCGTGGAGTTCGATGGTGCGCCAGCGCGAGGAGGACGGTCAAGACGCGATTGACTTCGGGCCCCGACTTCACCGAGGATGGCGCGGCCCGGAGGTCCGTGAACGCCATGTCCGACAAGAACGCACTCCAAGCCACCGTCCTCGTCGCCGACGACGACGTCGAGATCTTGTCCTTGGTGACGCGCAAGCTCCGGAGGATGGGCTTGACGGTGCTGGAGGCGTCCGATGGAGAGGACGCGCTCCGGCTCGCCCGACAGGAGCGCCCCGACCTCGTCGTGCTCGACGTGATGATGCCGGGCATGAGCGGCTGGGAGGTGTGTCGCGCCCTCCGGGAGGACGGCGTGCTCTCCGGCGTGGGCATCATCATGCTGACGGGGATCGGGGAGCGCCTCAACGAGATGACCTCGCCGCTATACGGTGCGGACGACCACCTCGACAAGCCGTTCGACTTCGACGAGCTCGAGCATCGCGTGACCGCGTTGCTTGCCTCGAAGCGCTCCCGCTGAACGGCCCCGCCGGAGCGGACGGCCCCGCCGGAGCGGACGGCCCCGCCGGAGCGGACGGCCCCGCCGGAGCGGACGGC
>CAIKNO010000771.1 GCA_903828805.1 uncultured Sandaracinus sp.
CGAGACCGCGGCGCGTGTCATCGAGGCGCTCCCGTGGGGGAGCCGCGCGCACGTCACGCGGCGGCTGCCGGGGCTCGTCTCCGTCTCCGTCGAAGAGCGCGCCGCGTCGTAAGCACCCGGTCAGGACCATCTTCCGCGAGCGCGCCGTCGTCCCCAGCTTCGCGGTGTGACCCCCACCGCCCTTTCTGCCCTCGCCGTCGCTCTCCTCGCGCGCCTCGTCGCCGGGCTCGTGGGGCTACTGCTCCGCCTGGCTCTTCTTCCAGTTCATCGGCAGCAGCGCGCGCAGCTGGTCGTCCGTGACCCCGTCGGGCATCCGATCGAGGACGTCACGCAGGTACTGCCACGGGTCGATGCCGAGCATGTGGCAGCACCCGCAGAGCGACAGCACCGTGCACAGGCGCACCGCGCCGGCATCGCTCCCGGCGAAGAGATAGTTTTTCCGCCCGAGCGCGACGCGGCGGTGTTGACGCTCGGCCTCGCCGGTATCGACCGGCAAGTCGCCATCGAGCACGAAGAGCCCGAGCTGCATCCATCGATTCGCCGAGTATCGCAGCGCCACCCCGAGTGGCGTGCGCGGCGGCGCGCTCGGCCACATCTCGGTGATCCACTCCCGCAACGCTTCGAGCACCGGTGCGCTCTCTGCCTCGCGCAGGGCCTGTCGGTCCGGCGACGAGAGATCCTTCGCGCGGCGCTCGATGTCGAAGAGCGTTCGGAAGTACCCCATCGCGACCGCCGCCCGAAGGTCCTTGGCCTGGAACGCCTTCTCGAAGTAGCGGCGCGCGTGCATCATGCAGCACTGCGGCGGCTTGCAGAGCACGGCGAGCTCGCGCGCGATGAGCCACTCGCCATCCATGACGAAGCGGGGGATGGGCTTCGCCGGGTCGCTCGGATTCGTCGAAGGAAGCAGCGTCGCGATCACCGACTGGAGGCCGAGCTTCTTGCCGTGCTCGTAGCCGTAGACCACGCCGAGACCGCGCACGGCCTGGGTCCAGATCGAGCCGATGTGCAGGCCCTTCGGGTGATCGCGGTCGAGCACCGGCAGGATCGTCGCGTCGATCTCCACCGCAGGCGCCTGGAGCAGCCGCTCGCGCAAGAGTGGAATCAATCGAGACAGCTTGTCCGCCCCCGCATCCCACCATCCCTGGAGTGTCGAGTCGGCGAGGTCGAATCCCTCTCGCTTGAAGCGCCCGAGCTGTCGATAGAGCGGCAGCTGGTCTTGCGCCTTCTCGACCAGGATGCGCGCCAGCATCCCCGGCCCCACCTGCGCGCCGGGGATCGGGCGGGCCGGCGCGTCGGCCTGCGCCACGCCCGCGTCGGGGCAGCTCGGGCAGGCGCCCTTCTCGCACGCAAACACGCGCACGAAGATCGAGCCCGGCTCGTAGTCGATATACCACCGATTCTCGACACCGAAGATGCGCAGTGGCTTCAGGCAACACGGGCACGCGCGCTGCTCATCCGACAAGTAGACCGGCGTCACGCGCTGGGGGAGATTGGTGGGCATCTCGCCGCGCCCGTGGGGCTTGCTCTTCCTCGGAGGATCCTTCGGCGGATCGGCCGCGGGCGGATCGGCCGCGGGCGCCTCGGTCTGTGCCGCGGCGACATCGTCGAGGATGCCGTTGAGGATGCCCTGCTCGTCGGGCGCGAAGCGCTCGGAGCTTCGCCCGTAGAGCTTTCGTAGCGCCGCGAGGAGGCGGGTCTGCGTCGCC
>CAIKNO010000772.1 GCA_903828805.1 uncultured Sandaracinus sp.
CGCCGGTCAGCGAGCCGTAGGTGGCGACCGTCTGACCGCACTGCGTGGGAATGGGGCCCTGGCCGGCGATGACGCCCCCCCCCATCTGCACGCCCCCGCCGCCGAGGCTCGCGGCGGTGACCGTCGGAAGCTGGGTGAACGCCAGCGTGTAGGGCGTCCCGGTGGCGGAGGCGCTGTAGCTGCCCACCCAGACCTGATGAACTCCCGGGCCGAACGGTGCCGAGAGCAGCGGATTGAGCCCATCGCCGTCGTCGTTGCAGAGGGTGGTCCCGTCGGCCCTGCGGACGACGAGGGTGGTGTCCGCCGTCGATTGGACGACCAGTCGGAGGTTCGGCAAGGCGGCCGTGACCTGCAGGGTGTGGCTCGGCATCGCGCCGATGAATCCACGGCAGTCGGGACCCAACGACTGCGCGTCCACGGGCCCGCCGGCGGTGCCCGAGGCGAGCGTGGGATCCGGCTGGAATCCGGGGCCGAGCACGACCGCACCGGGAATGGCCGCGACGATGCCGGGGATGGCCGGCGGTGCGGTGGGATCGCCGCCCCCTGCGCCGTTGGCGAGGCCTTGCAGTGTGCCGAGGCAGCATCCCGACAGACCGAGCGCGAGGCCCGCGGTGATCCCTGTCCGCTTCATCATGATTCCGTCTCCGTGCTCGGTGCCGAGGCTCGCTGGTGGATCGCCCGCGCGTCGAGACGGCGGTGGCGGGGACCCCGACGGATCGGAGCCGCGCGGGCGGAGACTACCCGAGGACCCGGAACAACGCGCGTCGCTCGGTTCATGGACCGACCGGCGCGACGGTGTCTGCGGGCGCGGTCGGAGCCGCGGTCGGTGTCTCGGCCGGTGTCGCGGTCACGGCCTCGCGGCCCCCGAGTCGGCGCACGTGCCCGACCAAGGCGGCGATGCCCATGGGCGTGAGCCGGTCGGCGAACGCGGGCATGAACGCGCCCTGGCCCTGGGCCACGGCCGTCGCCAACGCCTCGTCCGTTCGTGCGTCCTGGAAGGCCGCGGCGCTCAGATCGGGGATCTGCACGCCGCCCGGGAGCGTCGGGCCGCCGCCCCGTCCTTCGGCGCCGTGGCAGCCCGCGCACAGCGCCTCGTAGATGGCGGCGGCCTGCCGCGCGGCGGCGGCGGCTGAGCGGTCGTCCTCGGGTTCGGCCGCCGGCGTGGTCGTGGGTGCCGCCGCTGCCGGGGTGTGATCCGCCGGGGTCCACGGCTGGAGCGTCCCGCTCGGCTGCGCGTCCGCGCAGGCGCCGAGCAGACCGACGAGGAGGACGGCACGGGCGGATCGCGGGGTCGGCATGGGCCCAGGGATAGGCGGCCCGCGGAGCGCGGGCAAGCATCTGCCCCCGGGACCGCGCGCGCGGTGATAGGCTCCGCGCCATGTGGATCGTCGGGACTGGGCCCATCGGGGGCGGGCGCGCCGGAGAGCGCGATCGTGCCCGGCTCGCGGCCGCGTTGCAGAGGGCGCTCGAGCGCGACGTCGAGGTGCGTGCGGCCGTGACGTACAGCGAGCTGCTCGACTGGGTCGGAGCGCGGGAGGTGCACCTCGCGTGGCTCGGCCCGGCCCTCTTCGTGCAGGCGCAAGCCCGCTTCGGGGTGGACGCGTTGGTCCGCTCGGAGCGCGACGGAACGCAGTCGTTCCGGGGTGCGCTGTTCGTCCGGGAGGACTCCCCGCGTCGCACGCCCGAGGACCTGCGGGGAGCGAAGGTGGCGTGGGTCGATCCCGACTCGTGCTCGGGGTTCTTGTTTCCTCGCCTGGCCATGTCGAAGCGGGGCCTGGACCCGGACACGACGTTCGACGTGCCGCGCATCCTCGGCAGCCACGAGGCGGTGGTCCGTGCGGTCGCCGAGGGCGTCGCCGACGTCGGGGCGACGTTCGTGGAGCTGCGGCGCGCGGACGATCCGCGCTCCGAGATCGTCCGCGCGGGCTGGTCGGGGGGGCCTTGCCCCATGCGGGCCGTGCTCTTGACCGAGCCCATTCCCTCCGACGTCGTGGTGGCGACCCGGGCGGTCGACCCAGCGATGCGCGCCGTGTTGACCCGGGGGCTGGAGCGCCTCGGCGGAGACCCGGACGGCCGCGCCGTGCTCGCGCAGATGTTCCAGGCCGATCGCTTGTGCCGCGTGGCCGCCGAGGATTACAGCGCCGTGCGGACCGCGCTTCGCGCTGCGGGCGTTCGACTCTGAGCCCGGCCGGCGGC
>CAIKNO010000773.1 GCA_903828805.1 uncultured Sandaracinus sp.
CCAGACGTTGATCAGCCGCGTGCAGGTCATCGCCGGCTGAGCGGAACGGCGGGGCGGCCGTGCTCGTCGGGGCGGCCGTGCTCGTCGGGGCGGCCGTGCACGGCGAGGCAGAGCGCCGGAAGCAGCACGCCCGCGCGCCCGTCGACCAGCAAGGTCGCGAGCGGGTCGCCGCGCGTCGGTCCGAGGTTCACGATCGCCACGGGGCATCCACGCGCGTGGGCCCATCGGACGAAGCGCAGGCCCGAGTAGACGGCCAGCGACGAGCCGACGACCATCAGGCTCGCCGCGCGCTCGAGCAGCCCGCGCGCCGCATCGACCACGTCGCGCGGAACGGAGTCACCGAAGAAGACGACGTCCGGCTTCAGCGTGCCGCGGCACGACAGGCAAGCCGGCACGCGGAAGCCGGCGGTCGCAGCCTCGGGGAGCTCGGCGTCCCCATCGGCGAGCATCACGTCGTCGCGGGTCAGGAACCCGGGGTTGTCCTGCTCGAGGCGCACCTGCAGCGCGCGCCGCGTCTCGCGCGTGCCGCACGCCAGGCAGCGCACGTTCGCCAGGGCGCCGTGCAGCTCGACGACCTGCCGGCTGCCCGCGGCCCGATGCAGCCCGTCCACGTTCTGGGTGATGATGCCCGTGAGGCAGCCTTGGGCCTCGAGCGCGGCGAGCGCGTGGTGCGCCGGATTGGGGACGGCTGCGGCGAAGCGGGGCCAGCCCACCGTGCTTCGCGCCCAGTACCGCTGGCGCGCCTCGGCCTCGTGCAGGACCGCGCGATGCTGCACGGGGTTCCGCGCCCTGCGTCGGGTGCCCTCGCCTCGGTAGTCGGGGATCCCCGACTCGGTGCTGCAGCCCGCGCCCGTGAGCACGGCCGCGGGGCCGCGTGCGAGCAACGCACGAAGCGCGTCGATCGCGTCCGCTCCTCGAAGCACGATGTCGTCGACGGAGCGCGCGTCGTGGGGGAGGTCAGCTCGTTCGTCGCTCATGGCACCTGGGAGCCTGGGGCGTGCAGCGGCGGTGTCGAGGCCCCGCAGGTGGCCGCGCCCGGGCCCTCCCATCACCGGTCGGGTGCGATACCCTGGGCCGGTGCGTGAATCGCTTGCCACGTCGCCCGCGCCGGTCACCGCCCGCGCGCTCTTGACGGATGCCCCGGCGGCCCTCGGCCTCACCGTCGTCGCGGGCGCTCCGGGCCTCGGCCGCCCGATCACCCACCCGCGGATCCAGAAGTCCGGCCTCGCGCTCGCCGGTCACATGGTCGGCGTCGTCCCCTCGCGGTTGCAGATCCTCGGGGAGACGGAGCTCAGCTTCCTCGAGACGCTTCCGCCGGACGAACGCGCCCGCCGCGTCCGGTCGTTCTTCGCTCTCGGACTCTGCGGCGTGGTCGTGACGCGTGGGGTGCCGCCGCTCGAGGTGCTCGTCGATGCGGCGGACACGCTCGAGGTGCCGCTGCTCTCCGCCGCGGAGCGCTCGAGCGGGACGATCGCGGGGCTGCACGCGGTGCTCGACCGCCTCCTCGCGCCCCGTTCTTCGATGCATGGGGTCCTCGTCGAGGTGCACGGCCTCGGCCTTCTCTTGGTCGGCCCGAGTGGCATCGGCAAGAGCGAGTGCGCGCTCGTGGTCGTCGAGCGCGGTCACCTCCTCGTCGCCGACGACCGCGTCGATCTCGTGCGGGTGGGCGATCGCGCGATCGGCTCGGCGCCCATGTTGCTCCGCCATCACCTCGAGATCCGGGGCCTGGGCATCTTGAACGTTCGGGACCTCTTCGGTGCGACGGCGGTGCGCGACGAGTCGGCGGTCGATCTCCTGATCGAGCTGCGATCGATGGGCGAGGGCGACGCGGAGATCGACCGGCTCGGCCTCGACGACGAGACGACCGAGATCCTCGGACTCGCGATCCCGACGCTGAGGATCCCCGTGCATCCCGGCCGCGACATGGGCGTGCTCCTCGAGGTGGCGGCGCGAAACCAGCTCCTCCGCCGCGCGGGACATCACTCCGCGCGTGCCTTCGCGGGCCGGCTGGCCGCGGGCCTGGGGCTGAAGGAGGGATGACGCCGGCGGGGCGGTCGTGCCTCGTGCTCCCCGCGGTCGGGCCTCGTTCACTGCGTCGAACGCGATGCGGCTGCGTGGAAGCGTCTCAGCTTTGTTATCCTTCGCCGACGTGAACTCCAAGCTCCACATCGTGGTCGTGACCGGCATGTCGGGTGCCGGCCGCACCAGCGCGCTGCACGTGCTCGAGGACCTCGGCTTCTTCTGCGTGGACAACCTCCCGCCGAAGCTCGCGCCGAAGCTCGTGGAGCTGATGGGCGGAGAGTTCGAGCGGCTCGGCCTCGGCATCGATGTCCGTACCGGGGCGTTCCTCGCGGGTGCGGGCGACCTGCTCGATGCGCTGGCCGCGGGCGGACACGAGACGGAAGTGCTCTTCCTCGACTGCGCCGACGAGGTCCTGGTGCGTCGCTACAGCGAATCACGGCGCCCGCATCCGCTCGCGGCCGGCGGTGATGTCGTCGAGGCGATCGGCCGCGAGCGAGAGCGCCTCGCCACGCTTCGGATGCGGGCGCGCCGCGTCATCGACACGTCCCGCCTCAGCGTGCACGAGCTCCGCCGCACCCTCGTCGAGACCCTCGCCCGGTCAGGCGAGAAGCCCCAGATGCAGGTCCGGGTCGTGTCGTTCGGTTTCAAGTACGGCCTGCCCGTCGACGCCGACCTGGTCTTCGATCTGCGCTTCCTTCCGAATCCTCACTTCGTGCCCGACCTCAAGCCGCTGACGGGACGCGATCCCCCGGTCGCGGAGTACGTCCTGCGAGCGCCCGAGACGCAGGCCCTGCTCACGGACGTCCGAGGGATGCTCGACCGGTGGCTGCCGCAGTACGCGGCGGAGGGGAAGGCGTACCTCACGATCGCGGTGGGCTGCACCGGGGGCCGTCATCGATCGGTCGCCATCGCCGAGGAGCTCGCGCGCACGCTGCGGGCCGCGGGCAGTCCGGTCGCGGTGGCCCATCGAGACGTCGCGCGATGAACGATTCGGAGGAGACGTTCACGGTGGTGAACGCGCTCGGACTGCACGCCCGCGCGGCGATGAAGGTGGTGCAGCTGGCGGGCCGCTTCGAGTCCGAGGTCGAGCTCGAACGCGAGGGGCAGCGCGCGAACGGGAAGAGCGTGATGGGGTTGCTGCTCCTTTGCTGCGCGCTCGGCGCCCGCGTCACCGTGCGCGCGAAGGGCGCAGACGCCGCGGCGGCGGTCGCGGCGATCGGTGCGCTGTTCGCGGCGCGGTTCGGAGAGGATCGATGACGCTCGGGGGCCCGCCCGGCCCGTGGCCGCCGGCGGGGAGCGCGGGCGAAGGCCCCGAGGATCCGGCGTGCGAACCAGCCTCGAGACGGCGGGTGTGGCGGGGCGTGTCGGCGTCGGCTGGAGTGGCGCTGGGGCCCGTCGTCCGGCTCGCTCCCGTGGGCGCGCGGGCCGAGGCCAGACCGGTCGCGAACCCTGCGGCGAACCCGGTGCGCGAGGATGAAGTGCGGCGGCTGACGCAGGCGATGGACGCCTCGGACGGCGCCCTCGCGACGCAGGCGCAGGACGCCCGGAACGCGGGCAGCGCAGCGCTCGTGGAGGTGCTCGAGTCGCAGCGGATGATGGTCCGCGATCCTCTGCTGCTCACCTTCGCGATGGCCGCCCTCGAGGAGGGCTGGAGCGCCGAGTGGGCCGTGCAGCGCACCGTGGACGCGCTCGCGGAGCGTCTGTCGCGCGCTGCGGATCCATACCTGCGAGAGCGCGCGCGGGACCTTCTGCAGGTGGGTGATCGACTCCTCGGCGCCCTCGATGGCGCACCCCCGCCGCCCGCGATTCCGGCCATGCCCTCGATCCTCGTCGGGTCGGAGCTCGCGCCCGCCGACCTTCTCGCGTGGCCTCGGGCACGCCTCCTCGGGCTCGTGCTCGAGCACGGCACCGCGACGGATCACACCGCGATCGTCGCGCGTGCGCTCGGGGTCCCGGCGGTGGTCGGGGTGGAGGGGGGCGTCCACGAGCTCGAAGAGGGCGCGGAGATCATGGTCGACGCGCTGCGCGGCGTCGTCGTTCTCGGCGCGTCACCGGAGGAGCGCGTCGAGGCCGAGGTCCGGCGGCTGCGGCACGCGCAACGCCTGGAACGTCGTCGGGACGGGCGCCGCGCGTCGGCCGCGCTCGAGATGCTCGACGGAGCGCGGGTGGAGTTGCTCGCGAACGCCGATCGCGCGGACGCCGTGGCGGAAGCGAAGGCGGAGGGCGCGGCCGGCATCGGCCTGTGCCGGACCGAACTGCTCGAACCGTGCGACGATGAGATGCGCCTGACCTCGCTGTACACGGAGTTCGTCGAGCGCGCGGCGACCTTCGGTCCGGTCACCTTGCGGACGTTCGACTTCGGGGCGGACAAACCCGCGCCCGGAAGGGCGGCGTCGTCGGCGTCGGCCTCCCCGTTCGGCGCGCGCGGCCTCCGCGCTTCACTCGCCGACCCTCTCGCCTTGTCGCGGCAGCTCCGGGCGATGGTGCGGGCCGGCGCGGCGGGGGCAGGCGTCCGCATCCTCTTCCCGATGGTCACCACGCTCGAGGAGTGGCGGGCGGCAAAGGCGCTGGTGCGGCAGGCGCAGGACCGCGTGCGCGACGAGGGCGGCCCCGCGATGCCGGTGTCGGTGGGCGTCATGATCGAGGTCCCCTCCGCCGCCTTGATGGCCGATCACTTCGCGGCGGAATGCGACTTCTTCTCGGTCGGCACCAACGATCTGATGCAGTACACGCTCGCCACCTCGAGGCACGACGTCCGGTCTGCGCAGCCTGCGCAGCCGCTCGAGCCTGCGCTGCTGCGCCTGCTCGCACCGGTCCATCGCGCCGCCCACGCGGCAGGGATCCCCGCGACCGTCTGCGGGGAGCTCGCGGCCGATCCGGTCGCCGTGCCCGTGCTGCTCGGGCTCGGCTACAGGAGCCTCTCGGTGGCGCCACCGGCCCTCGCCCTCGTGCGGGAGATCGTCGAGCGCGTGTCGGCGGCGCAGTGCGAGGAGGTGGCGCGGGCGTGCCTCGGGTGTCGGACGGCGGCCGAGGCGACGGCCTGCGTGCGGGACGGCCTCGCCGAGGCCCTCGGCGTCGTGTGGGAGGACCGGGGCCGCTGACGATCGTCGCGCGCCTCCGTGCCCCTCGTCATCCCGACCAGTGACGACACGCCGCGCGAAGGCTGCATGCGCCGCAGCACGCCTCGTCCCGTCGGCTCGGGCACGCGCGGCTGACCCCGAGGTGGCAGATGGCGAAGTCGTAACGCACCGGATCGGCGGGATCGAAGCGGCGAAGCTTCCGGGTGATCTCGACCGCCGTGCGCAGCGAGGCGTCCGTCCGCCGCGTCAGCCCGAGGTTCCGCGCGATGCGATGCACGTGGGTGTCGACGGGGATGAGCAGGCGTGCCGGGGAGACCGGCCAGAGCCCGAAGTCCACGCCGTCGGCGGGGCGGCACATCCAGCGCAACCAGAGCCACAACCGCTTGCATGCGCTGCCGGCCCGTGGATCGGGCACGAGGTGGCGAAGGCCGCGGGAGGGGAGGGGGCCGCGCAAGGTGTCGGCGAACCGGGCGAGGGCCTCGACGAAGGCCGCGTCGGCGTCACTCGTGCGCGTGTCCTCCTCCCGCACGAGGGCTGCGAACGCTTCGCCGAGCGAGCCCGCGGCCCGCTGCATGCGGCCGGCGGCGTCGAGCATCGAGGCCACGTCGTCCGCCTTCCAGACCCGGTGAACGAAGCCGTCGAGGCGCCGCGCGAGGTCGTCCCGGCCGAGCGCGCGGAGCGACGCGGCCGGATGTGGGCCGAGGGCGTCGAGCACGACCTCCACCTTCGCGCGGATGGTCCGGACGTTCCCGAACGCGAGGGCGGACGCGACCAGCGCCGCCACCTCCACGTCGGCGGCGTCCGTGTATCGGTGCGCCAGGGACACCGGGTCATCCGCACGCCGCGCCCGCACATCCATGGAGGCGACGAGGGCGTCGAGCTGCGCGTGCACCACGTGCAAGGGTCGGGGTGAGCGCACCCCGGGAAGGTAGTCGACTCCCCGCGGCCGTCCATGCCGCGCGGGCGCCCCTCAGGGCCGGGTGTTGTGGAAGCGGGCGTCGTTCGAGAGCCATCCGAGCAGCCAGTCGAGCAGCAGCGTGCCGTCGGCCGAGCGCAGGGTCGTCGCCTGCCCGAGCAGGACGTGGTCGGCGGAGTCCACGATGTAGTGGCGCGTGGTCGGGTTGGCCTCGAGGTGATCCACGGCCAGGGACGTCACCCGCGCGGGGAGGTCCGGCACCCCGAAGTAGCCCGTCAGGACCCGATCGCGCGTCGTGGCGATGAGGCCGAATCGACTGTCCGGATGCGCGCGGTCGAAGTGATCGTCGTAGGCCGAGAACGAGGTCTCGCACGCGCTGCACCCGGCGGGGGTGTCCATGTTCCACCGGCTCCGGAAGATCGCATACAAGGGGCCATCGATCTCGACCATCGGCGCGCAGTCGGCCAGCAGCGAGAGCCGCGCCCCGGGCCAGGTCTCGGCGAAGTGCCCCCAGTTGAACTGCACGCCGTACCCACCGGCGGAGAACCCCACCGCGCGGACGGTCGCGAGCCCCGGCCACGCATCGCCGAGCAGCGCGAGGAACGTGCGCATGTTGCGGCCCCCACGGTGATGGATCGGCTGGTCCGCACGGCCCGGGTCGTAGGTCTGCACCGCGTCTCCGGAGTGCATGTCGCCCGTGCAGTACGGGACGAAGACCAGGTTCGCCGTGCGGAACGGGTTGAGCGGCGCCGCGCGGTCGTCCCAGCCCACCGACCGGACGAGCGCGACCTCGGCGTCGAAGATCGCCCGCGTGTAGTCCTCGCGCACGTGCACCGCGGCGTCGCTGTCGAGGCACGACGCGGCGTCCCAGCAAGCGCCGCCTCCGGCCACGACGAAGAGGGCTTCGGTGGCGCCCTCGTGGGGATTGACCCCGAGGACGGCCGGGCTGCCGTTCCCGCACTCCGTGCCGGGGATGGGCACGTAGGACCAGGTGTCGAAGGGCAGCGCCTCGATGTCGGGAGGAGCGCCGGCGTCGCCCCTGGAGCCGGGACCGACGTCGGCGGGAGGCCCCGCGTCGGGGACGGCGCGGTCGGCCCCGCAGCCTGACAGGACCGTGGCCGAGAGGGCCGCCGAGACGAGCACGTGTGGGACCAGCAGTCGAATCGAGCTCGGCATGGGGCACCTCGACGGGGGGTGGTCTCGACGTGACGGGCGTGGAGGGTGCCAGGACGTCGGACGCCCCGATCCTTCCGCCTCCCGACGCGCGCGAAACGGGGCGTCGCCGTGCATGCTACACCCGACGCGTGCGGCGAAGATCGTTCACGCTCGCGGTGTGCACGGCGCTCGTGGCGTGCGGTCCCAGCGTGGCGACGTCCGGGATCGGGGCGTCTCATGCACCCCGCGGCGAGGTGCAGGTCGATCTGTCGCTCACCACCTCGAGCGGCCGCAGGCTCGAGCTCGTGGACCAGCGGGGAAGCCCGGTGCTGCTCTTCCTGTTCGCCACGTACGATGGCGCGTCGCTCGCGACGCACCGGTCGTTGCAGCGCTTCATCGACGATGCCCCCGAGACCGTGGTCGTCGCGGTCGCCCTGCAGCCGGACGCCGAGGTCTTCTCGCGGGCCTTCGTGGACTCGATCCAGCCGCCCTACACCGTGGCGTTCGATCCCGCCGAGAGCATCCAGCGCGGCACGAGCGATCTCGGGGCGCTCGAGGCGGTCCCGACCGTGGTCATGCTCGACGCGAGCGGTCGGGTGTGCGCCCGCCACGTCGGTTACGCGAGCGAGCGCGACCTGCGCGCGATGCGCCAAGTGGCGCTCGGTCGAGGTGGGCTCGCGACGGTTCCTCCGCCGCGCTAACCACGCCGACCGGGCCTCTCGAGTCCGCCTCGGCGGCGTGGCGATCGCACCCTCAGTCCAGCATCAAGTGCTCGACGAGCATCCGGTCCATCTCCGCATAGCGCTCGAGCCGCGCGGTGGCGGTGCCGGTCCGCAGTGCATCCCCTTCCACGCGCACGAGGCCCTGGTCGTGGAACGCCGACAGGGCGTTCTCGAGCTTCGTGCGGGAGAGGCTCTCGCGCAGCGTGGTCTGCCCCGTCAGCCAGCGACGCTTGCCCAGCGCGAGGCTCTGCTTGAGCCACTCCTTGCGGGAGAGCTGGGCCGCGTCGTTCTGCTGCAGGGCCCGAAGGCTCAGCAGCGTGATCCGGTAGGCCTCGAAGTACGTCCGGAGCATCTCGGCATAGTCGGTCACGCGCGCGCCGGCGGCGCCCGCGCCCCGTCGCACGAGGTCGGCGTCCGTGGTCGCGCCAGGGACGAGATCGATCTCGGAGTCCCTCTGCATCGAGCTCAGCGCATCGGCGAAGATCTCTTCGAACTCCGCGTCCGCCCGGTACATGAACTCCAGCTTGAAGAGCCGGGACAGCGCGCGAACCCGGACGCGGAGCGCCTCTCTCGGCGCTTCGCCCCCGAGCGCGAGGAGCGCCGATGCGATCAGCGCGCTCGGCACGAAGAAATGGAGGATCGTGTTCTTGTGGTACTCGAGCGCGATGCGGCGCTCCTCGGGCACCGCGTAGATCGCCTCGTCGGTCGGAACGGCGCGCCGCGGGTCGGCCTTGCCGTCGTCCACCACCTGCAGCAGGCCCGCGTCCGAGAAGAGGCGGACGGTCTCCTCGAGGGTCTCGGGACGGAACCTTCCGGCCGGATCGAACACGGGACCAGCGATGCGCGCGCCCTTGCGCTCGAGGGATGCGAGCAGGGCCTGGGCCGAGCGCACCAGCTGACCGTGGCTGATGCCCCGCCGCTTGTGAACCATCAGCGTCGTGGCCATCAGCGCCGAGGGCGTCACCACGGTCGCCAGGTTGATCTCGTAGGTCACGCGGTGCGCGATCCGCTGCACGAGGCCGCGTCGCTGCGAGGGCGTGAGCGTCGATTCGATCGCGTCCGGCGCGGGGGCCGGGTCGGTCTCCGTGGACTCCTCGGCCTTCGTCGAGAGCGCGAGCGCCTCGTCGACCAGGCCGGCGAACGGCATGAGCTCGCCGAACTGGAGATACAGCCGCCCGTACTTCGAGCGGAGCACGCGGCGCGCGCCGAGCAGCCCCCCGATCGTCTCGGGCTGCTTCTCGCCGCCCGAGAGCTCGCGGACGTACGAACCCTCCTCGATGATGCGCTCGTACCCGATCGAGACGGGGACGAACGTGATCTCCCGATCGCGGAGCTGCAGAGACGCATCGACGATCATCGAGAGGATGCCGAGCTTGGGCGGCAGGAGCTTGCCCGTGCGAGACCGCCCTCCCTCGATGAAGACCTCCACGTTCCACCCCTCGACGAGCACCTTGCGGATGTAGGCGTCGACGAGCTGCGGGTAGAGGCGGCGCCCCTTGAAGCTGCGGCGGATGAAGAACGCACCGCTGCGTCGGAGGATGGGGCCGAGGGGGAAGAACGAGAGGTTCTCGCCCGCGGCGATCAGCGGCGGTGCGAGCCCTTGCGTGTACAGCGCGTCGCTGAGGATGAGGTAATCGACGTGGCTCTTGTGGGAGGGCAAGAGCACGAGCGGCCCGCGCCGGGCGGCATCGCGAACGCGCTCGATGCCCTCCTTGTCGACGACCAACCCGTCGTAGATGCGGTTCCAGACGAAGCGCTCGAGGAAGCGGTGGAACAGATCGATGACCGTGATGTCGGGGGCCGCGCAGAGCCGCGACAGATCGCGCTCGGCCTCGCGCTGCACGCTCGCGGGTGACTTCTTCGCGTCGCGTGCCGCTTGCTCGATGTGCTTCCGAAGTCGGGGACTGCGCAGCAGCTCGTCCCGGATGCGGGTGGAGGTCTTGGCAGCGGGGCCGAGCACGAGGGTCCGCTCCCGCTCCATCCGGCGCAGCAGCGCGTAGCGGATGGCGTCCGCGGCCTGGGCGTCCGTGAGCTCCTGGTGCTCCGCGAGGAATGCCCCGACGTCGAACGGCTCGCCGGTGCGGAGCAGGGCATTCCTGTGGTTGAACAGGAACTGCAACAGCACCCGCGCACGACCCGGCCACTCCGCGGGGCCGAAGAGCAGGTCCGTCCAGGTCCGGTCGGCGGTCGCGGGGCGCTTCGTCCACACGATCGTCTGAGGGACGAGCAAGATCGGCCGGTCGATGCGCCGCTGCATCTCGACCAGGGTGCGGATCAGATCGACCTCGACGTCCCCGCCCCCGCCTTCGCCGAGCGCGGGCGGGCGGCGCAGGAAGAGCAGCGGGGAGCCGCCCTGTCGGATGGTCTCGGCGAGGGCGCGATCGTCGGGGACCGGCCGGCGCAGCCGCAGGCGTTTCGAGCCCCGGCCGAAGGGCTCCACCACCGACATGCCCATGTCGTTGCAGAAGCGGATCTGGGGCAGATCACGTCGCTTCGTCAGGTAGTCCAGGCTGACGAAGTCCAGGAACGACACCGAGCGTCCGACGTACGCGACGAGGCCCCGGGCGGCGGCCGCCCGCACGGTGGGCTCCCAGGTCTCGTCCACCTGAATGTGCTGGAAGAACTTGTCGTAGATCCAGCGCCAGAGGGGGCTCGGCTGGTAGACGGCGGGCGTGTAGCCGTCGACGTTCGAGGGCGCGAGGGCGGCGCGGGAGGCGTCCGACCCGGGGTCTGGATCGCCTGCGGGCGGACCCTCTCGACGCGCGAGGATCGAAGGCGGGGAGGAGTCGGACATCGAGGACTCCCAAGCTAGCACGGGGCCCGGGCCGGATTGGACGCCTTGGGGGGGCGGCCTTCGGATCCCTCGACGTCGACGCCCGCGCTTGACACCCACCGGGAGGGCCGCTACACCACGCCCCCCTGACGCACCCATTTTGGGTGCCTTTCTCCCGCAGGTTCGAACAGATGCGCACTCTCAGCGCCATTCCGGCGGATATCAAGCGCCGATGGTTCGTGGTCGATGCAGCTGACAAGCCGCTCGGTCGCATTGCGTCGCAGATCGCGACGATTCTTCGTGGCAAGCACACGCCGAACTACACCCCTCACGTGGACACGGGCGACTTCGTCGTCGTGATCAACGCCGAGAAGGTGAAGCTCACCGGCTCGAAGCTCGACACCAAGTTCGCCTACAAGCACTCGGGCTTCCCCGGTGGCTTCCGTGCGGAGTCCTACCGGTCGGTCATGGACCGCAAGCCGGAGTTCGCCCTCGAGAAGGCGATCAAGGGCATGCTGCCGAAGAACCCCCTCGGGCGGCAGATGCACACGAAGCTGAAGGTGTACGCGGGCGCCACGCACCCGCACGCCGCGCAGATGCCCGAAGTGTTGAAGTTCTGATCGCGCGCTGCGCGGATAGGTAGAGAGACGGACATGCCCCAGGCAGTCATCCACGGTCGGCAGTACGGCACGGGCAAGCGCAAGCGCGCCATCGCCCGCGTCTTCCTCAACTCGGGCAGCGGGACCATCACGGTCAACGGGCGGACCCTCGCGGATTATTTCCCGCGTGAGACGTCGCAGATGATCGTGCATCAGGCGTTCGAGATCGCCGAGAAGCCCGGTCAGTTCGACGTCGAGGCCACCGTGTGTGGCGGCGGCGTCGCGGCGCAGGCCGAGGCCGTTCGGCACGGCATCGCCCGGGCCCTTCTCGTGGTCGACGCGAACCTTCGCCCGAACCTGAAGAAGGCCGGCCTTCTGACGCGCGACTCGCGTGAGAAGGAGCGCAAGAAGCCGGGTCAGCCCGGCGCCCGCAAGAAGTTCCAGTTCAGCAAGCGCTGAACGGAACGGCGGTGGAGTGTTCCGCCGCCTCTTGCTTCGTCGGGTTCCCGCTGCAGCGGTCCGGTGGCGGTTCGGCCGTCTCCGGTCCGCGGGGTGGGTGCTTGGCGGACCCTTCGAAGAGTCATCGAGAAGCCCGGGATGCTCCAAAGGAGCGTGTCGGGCTTCTTCTGCGTCTGGAGGTCTTCGATGAAGCGAATTCGTGTCGCGGTCGTGGGGGCGACGGGATACACCGGCGCTGAACTCTACCGGCTTCTGTCGGTGCATCCCTCGATCGAGGTCGTCGCCCTCGTGGGGCATGGGAAGGCCGGTCTCCCGGTCGGTGAAGCGATGCCCTCGCTCGCGGGGCTCGTCCCCGGATCGGTCGAGTCGTTCGACGCGGCGTCGCTCGCGGCGCGGGCGGATGCGGTGTTCTGCGCGCTGCCGCACGGGGCGAGCGCCCGGGTCGTCGGGGAGCTGCGCGCGCACGGGCTCGTCGTGCTCGACCTGAGCGCGGACTTCCGGCTCCGCGACAGGGCCGTGCACGAAGCGTGGTACGGGCCGCACCACGCACCCGAGCGGATGGCGGAGGCTGTGTACGGCTTGCCCGAGCTGCACCGGGAGAGGATCGCCCGCTGCGATCTGATCGCGGTGCCGGGGTGTTTCCCGACGGCCACGCTGTTGCCGCTCGCGCCGCTCTTCAGGGCAGGGCTCTTGCTCGACGGGCCCATCATCGTCGACGCCAAGACGGGCGTGTCCGGCGCGGGGCGCGCGCCCTCGGAGCGGACCCACCATGCCGAGACCTCGGAGGGGATCCGGGCGTACAAGATCGCCGGCTCGCATCGTCACACCGTCGAGATCGAGCAAGAGCTGAGCGCGCTCGCAGGCCATGCGGTGGGCGTGACGTTCACGCCGCACCTCGCCCCCATGACGCGCGGCATCCTGTCGACGTCGTACGTGCGGGTGAAGCCGGAGATCGAGGCGTCGCGTTGCATCGACGAGGCCCGACGGCTCTACGCGGGCAGTCCGAGCGTCTTCGTCCACGAGGAAGGCGCCTGCCCGGACACGCTCTGGGTCCGGGCGAGCAACCGCGCCCACGTCAGCTACGCGCTCGACCGGAGGACCGGCTGGCTCGTCGCCCAGGGGGCCATCGACAACCTCGTGAAGGGCGCCGCGGGCCAGGCGATCCAGTGCTTGAACGTGCGCTTCGGACTCGAGGAAGGCGCGGGCCTCTCGATGCCCGCGGCGTGGCCCTGAGCGCCGTGGTGCGGATCCTCCATTTCAGCGACGTTCACGTCGACGTGCCGGCCGCGCGGATTCCTCTCGCCGACTGGTTCGGAAAGCGCCTCGTCGGAGGTGCGAACCACGCGCTGCGGCGGGCCCGGCACTTCCGGTCGTCGCGCGAGAAGCTCGCGCAGCTCGCGCAGTTCGCGCAGGCCGAGGGCGCAGACCTCGCGGTGTGCACGGGCGATCTGACCATCCTCGGGACCGAGCCGGAGCTCGAGGCGGCCGCCGCCGCCGTGGCGCCCTTCGCGGAGCGCCCGCTCGGGCTCGTCGCGATCCCCGGAAACCACGACGTCTATCTTCCGGACAGCGTTCGTGAGCAGCGCTTCGAGAAGCACTTCGGCAAGTATCTCGGCAACGATGTCCCCGCGCTCGCGGGTCCCGAGGGGTGGCCGCGGGTGCGTCTGTTCGGCGCCGACGTGGCGGTCGTGACCGTGCGGAGTGCGCGGCCGAACCCGGCCGTGTGGCGTTCGAGCGGCCGGATCGAGGACCGTGAACTGGACGCGCTGCGCGCCGCGGTGTCGGACCCGCGCCTCGAGGGGCGCTTCGTGATGATCGCCACGCACTACGCGCCGCGACGAGAGGACGGCACGCCCGACCGCTGGACGCATGGCCTCGAGAACGCTGATGCGCTGCTCGGCGTGCTGTCCACGGTGCGCTGGGGATGTCTGGTGCATGGGCACATCCACCGGCGCTTCCGCCTCGACTTGCCGGGCCTGCGGGCCCCCGTGCTCGGCGCGGGCAGCGCCACGCAGGAGGGGCGCGAAGGGTTCTGGTGGATCGAGGTCGAGGGTGGCGAGGCGTACGCGACCCCCGGATTCCACGACGGGCGTGGCTACCGTCTGGAGCGGGACGCGCGGGCCCTCGTCGGGCGCGCTGCGGGACTCGGGTAGCCCCCCTTCCGGGCCGCGCAGAGCGGTCGGCACGGGGCGACACGGGGAGGACGCCGCCGCGATCGCGGAGGCCGCACGGCGCCGACCGAACGCTCAGCGAACGGTCAGGATGCCCGCGCGCGCGCGGTCCGCGTCGTCCGAGGGGCCGCGGACGATGTCGAGTCGGTTGTCGCCGGCATAGAAACCGATGAAGAACGTGTAGGCGCCGGGCGGGTAGTTCGCAGGGACGCGAAGCTCCTGGCGGTCGACGACGATGTCGCCCTCGTCCCACAGCCGGACGGGATAGTGACCGTCGACGGGCTCGTGGTCGCCGTTGAGCCGCTGCCCTTCGCCGTCGATGTGGAGGAAGATCTGGTAGCCGCCGGTGACGGGGGTCTGCACGCGCCAGTACCAGGTCACGGTGAACGCCTGGCCCGGGCCGACGCTGCTTCCGTTCGGCAGGTCGAGGTCGTATCCGAGCAGCTCGACGCGATGGTCGAAGTCGATGCCGAGCGGATGCTGCGGGGTCGGCGGGGTGTCGAGGATCGCGTGCGCGAGGTAGTTCTGGTCCTCGCGCCCTTCGATGGGCTGGTTCGTCGCGAGCAGCACCCGGGCGCTGCTCGCGTCCGCGACGAAGAGGTGACGTCCCGCCTGTTGACGATAGGCGCGATCGAGCTGCGCGAGCTCGTCGGCGCGGAAGGCCAGCCAGACCCGCCCCGTCCCGGCGAGGAAGGCGAGCGTCGCCGACTGGTCGGCGAGCTCCTGCACGGGACCGTCTGCGTAGTAGACCGCCGCGCGGCCGCCGACCTGATATTCGCCGAGCGGCTCGCCGTCGCCGGAGAGGCGGTTGTACGCGTCGTACACGTCCCGGGGCGAGAAGTGCGCGCTCATCTGGGGCTGGAACCGGAGGGCCGTGTAGCCGCCGAACGCCAGCCCGGCCGCGAGCATCGGCACCAACGACCACTCGCCGAGACGATGGAAACCGACCCGCACCGTGCGCGCCGCGGCCCCTCCGAGAACGAGTGCCGGCACCAAGAGCGCGAGGACGCGGCCGATGCGGACCACGAGGCTCGAGAGCCCGGCCTGGGACAGGATCGACGCCGCGATGCCGAGCGAGAGGCCGCCCACGAACATGCCGAGCGTGAGCGGGGCACCCCACGCGGGCACCGATCGGCCCCGCGCCTTCCGGACCGCGAGCACGATCCCCGCGAGGGCGTGGGCGGCGGCGGTGGCGAGGGCCACCGGCGCCATCACGCGCAGCGCGTCGAGCGGACGCGCCTCGGGAAGGGCGAAGCAGAGCGCCCCGAAGACCGTGCAAGTGGACGCGACCAGGGCCCCCAGCAGCGTCCACGCGCGGAAGCCGAGGCCGCGCTTCCACTGCGCCGCGATGAGCGCGCGGGGCCAGCCCAGCAAGAGGGCGCCTGCGAGCGTCCGAGCGGGCGTCGGCCAGTGCTGCG
The DNA here is from genome assembly GCA_903828805.1 of uncultured Sandaracinus sp. GTDB lineage: Bacteria > Myxococcota_A > Polyangia > Polyangiales > Sandaracinaceae > Sandaracinus. The sequence goes on from CAIKNO010000773.1 coordinate 15,316, forward strand.
CCCACGGCGCGTCGGCGAGGGTGCGATCGGCGTGGAAGGCCGCGAACGACTCCTGCTTGTTCACCGACAGCCCGAGCATGGCGGCCGCGCCGAAGAGCCCGAGCAGCGCCGCCCACGCACCGATCGGGTTGAACACCTCCGGCGCCGTCAGGTCCGTCAGCCCGAGGCCGGCGGCCGGACTCGCCGGGTAGCCGCGGTAGTCGCGGACCAGGAGCAGCGAGAGCAGCAGGGCGACGATCCCTGCGCCCCACGATCCCCGACCGTCGCGCTCGACGTCCCGAATCCACAACGCGACGCCGCCCGCGAGGGCGACGACCGGCAGGAACGTCGTGGTCCCGTAGCGCGAGATGAACACCGTCTGGGCCGCGAACCCGAACACTGCCCAGAGGGCGAGGGTCAGCCCGACCGCGCGCTCGTGCGGGCGCGCGTCGTCGCCTTCGCGGGGCGTGAACGCGTGCGCGAAGGCGAGCGGCAGCAAGGCGGTCCACGGCGCGAACGCATGGAAGACCTGCTCGAGCCCATGCTCGAACGTGGGCGGGTTGCCGCCCCGCGGCGCGCCTCCGTTCCATGCGCTGTAGGCGTCGGCGTTCGCCGCGACCGTCGCGACGACCTTGGCGGCGAGCACGGCGGTCAGCAGCACCAGCGCCGCGGCCATCCCCGCGCGGAGGGGAGCCGCCGCGAAGCGTGCGCGCTCGAGCTCGCCGCGGGCGAGCGCCGTGGCCGCGAGCGCCGCGAGGACGGGAAGCGGTCCTTGCATCACACCGCTCGCGGCGGTCGAGAGCGCGAACGCCATGACGAATCCGAGGGCCCATGCGAACGGGATGGCGCGGCTCCGCGGAGGGCCGTCGCCGTCGCCCGTCTCGGCGGCGTGCCAGAGGGAGGTGCCGCACGTGAAGAGCAGAGCCTGGGCGGCCATGGCCGGGGCGTGCCCGATCATCTGCCGCGCGTTGAAGAGGAAGAGCGGGCTCGTCAGCGTGATGAGCGATGCGTAGAGCCCCGCGCGCACGCCCGCGAATCGGGCGATCGTCCACCCGGCGAGCAGCACCGCGAAAAGGCCCATCAGCGCGACGGGGAGCCGACCCGACCACTCGTGGGCGCCGAAGAGCGCGAAGCCCTGGGCGACGAGCCAGGGCGTCAGCGGCCCACCGCGAACGGCTCCTTCGTCGGTCGAAGGCTCGCCGTCGGCGAGGTGGCGCGCCACGTCGGCGCTCGCGAGCTCCCAGGGGTCCCAGATGCCGAACGAGCCGAGGCCCACCAGCAAGAGCGTCGCGGCGACAAGGGTGGTCGCGCCCGCGGCGAGACGCGTGGTACGGACTGAGGGTTCCATCGTGCGCGCGCGGACCATACCCACGCGCCGCCGCCGGCGCCAAGGGAGGCGCGACGTTTTCAGGCAAAGACGTGCCCGCGTCGTCCGGCTCGGGGCGGGCTCCGTTCGACCCGACGATCTCGAACCCGAGCGCGTCGCTTGGGTTCGAGCCCCCCGCGGGGCGCTGCGTGACGTCCGCGCCGCGGGGGCGGCGGGCCTGGCTTCAGTCCATGCCGCCTTCGTCGCGCGGCGTCGCATCGCTCGGCGCCGGGGTTTCGCGGTCGGTCGCCGCCTGCACGTCGGGCAGTTCGATGGACGCCAGCTCGCCGCGAAGCCGGGCCATCTGGCTGCGGAACCGGGCCATCTGGGCCGCGGGCAGGGCGCGTCCGGGGCCGTTCAGCTCGCGGCCCGGATCGACGAAGCGCCCGTTGCGCTTGAGCCCAAAGTGCAGGTGCGGGCCGGTCGAGCGCCCGGTGGAGCCGACGTAGCCGATGAGTTGTCGTTGCCGCACGGGGCGGCCCGCGGCGAGGCCCGGCGCGAAGCGCGAGAGGTGGGCGTAGAACGACTCGTAGCCCCCGTCGTGACGCAGGCTCACCAGGTTGCCATTCGCGCCTCGTTCGCCCGCGAAGGTCACGGTGCCGTCGCCCGCGGCCCACACCGGGACGCCCACCCCGGCCGCGTAGTCAATGCCGTTGTGAGGCATGATCCGCCGAAGCACCGGGTGCATCCGTCGCGGGTTGAACGGCGAGCTGATGTGATCGAATCGGAGCGGGGTGCGCAACCACCCGCCGTGCACTGCCCGGCCGGTCTCGTCGTGGAAGTCGCCTTCACCAGGTCGGGTCTCGACCCAGAACGCCTGCAACAAGCCGCGGCGCTGGCTCCGGTACTCGATGGCCCACACGGTGCCGAAGCCCAGCGAGTGGTCGCCGATCCGCTCCTCGTCGACCAGCACCCGGAACGTGTCGCCGCCGCGGGTCTCGGTGTTGAAGTCGAAGCGTCCGTCGAACGTGTCGACGAACGTCCCGACCATGCTGCGTCCGAGGCCCGCCTGCTCGAGGGCCCCGCCGAGCGAGTTCTGGACCACTCCGCCACGGGCCCTCCGGAGACGCTCGACCGGCACGTCGACGCGTCGACCGATCCACCGGTCGTCCCGCCGCACCGCTTCGTAGATGTGGGTGATCGAGGCGCGGTATTCGAAGCGCTGGGCGCGCCCGTCGGCGTCCCGCTCGACCGTCATCTGATGCTCGGGACGGCAGCGACGGAAGTCCATCACGTCCGTCAGCGCGACGGTCACCGCGTCGGCCTCGCGGCCTTCGAGGCCGGCGTTCGTGAGGGCCGGTCGGAAACCCAGCGCCTGGCCGAACGCGTGGGTCGTGCGCGTGCCGCCGGGGACCTCGGTGGGCTCGACGCGAAGGGGGGCCGAAGGGGTCGCGGCGGCGCCTCCATCGAGCGGGGCGGGCCCCGCGTCGACCGGGGGCGTGAAGCCCACCTCGACGGGGACCGGAAGCGCGGCCTCGGCAGGCGCCGGCGATGCGCTGGGGGCCGTGCCGTCGTCGGCCCTCCACCAGGCGAGCGCTGCGGCGACCAGACCGACCGCGAGAAGAACCGAGCCCGCCAGGACCGACCGACGCCGGGTCTGCCGGACATGATCCCGCAGCAGCGGCATATCGACCGACGGGAGCGGGCGGTGGCTGGGGATCCCGCTCGGTGTCTCGTCCGACATGGCGCGCCGCGCGAGGGGTATCAGGCGCCGCGCCGCGCCGCAAACGCAACGCAGCGAGCCGCCCAGAGGCGACCGACGCCACGGCGGGCGACACGACGCGCGAGGGGAGTGGCCCTCCTCACGCGTCGAAGAGTCCCAGCGCCCAGCGCAGCGTGTTTCGGTCGATGTTGTGCCCGGTGTTGAGCAGGACGACTTTCTTCTTGGCGAGCTCGCTGCGCAGCTGGAAGGCCGCCGCGAACGAGGCCGCGGCCGCGCCTTCGGCCGCGTTGTGCGTGACCTCGAGCGCGGTGCGGACCGCCTCGCGCATCTCCTCTTCGCTGACCCGGACGATCCGGTCGAGCTTCCCGTGGAGGATCTCGAAGGGCAGCTCGAACGCGAAGCGGGTCGCGAGCCCGTCGGCGAAGGTGTCGGCGTGCTCGATGGTCGTGAGCGCGCCCTGCTCGAGGGAGCGGGCGAGCGCATCGGCGCGCTCGGCCTGCACGCCGATGATCTCCATGTCGGGGCGCAGGGTCCGCAGCGCGACGAGGGTGCCGCTGATCAGGCTTCCCCCGCCGACGGGGACGAGCACGACGTCGGCGTCGGGCAGGTCCTCGGCGATCTCCATCCCCATCGTGCCCACCCCGGCGATGAGGAGGGGCTCGTTGGCCGGATGGACGAACCGGAGCATGTCGTTCTGGGCGCGGGCCTCGGCCTCGAGCCGCGCCTCGTCGAAGTCGCGGCCGAACTCGACCACCTCGGCCCCGAGCGAGCTCATGATGGCGTTCTTCTCGGGGTTGTTGCCCTTGGGCACGTAGATGACGGCGCGCGAGCCGAAGGCCCTGGCGGCCCACGCGAGCGAGAGGCCGTGGTTGCCGCGGGTCGCGGTCACGACCCCGCGGGCCCGTTGCGCGTCGCTCAGGTTCGCGAAGAGGTTCACTCCGCCGCGGACCTTGAACGCGCCGATCGGCAGATGGTTCTCGTGCTTGACCCACGCATCGAGGCCCCACCGCGCCGAGAGCAGGGAGTAGCGGTACAGCGGGGTTCGCGGCAGCCATCGATGGACGACCGGCCACGCCTTGAGGACGTCCTGGAACGTGACGGTCATGGGGCAGCGCACCTCCTCGCCCCCGTGGGCGGGTCCGAGTGTACTCCTGGGCCGCGCTCTGGCGAAGCGACCGACGCGCAAACGGCGTCTGCACGGGACGCCGCCCGGCCCGGTGCGGCCCCCGCCCCGCCGGCGCTCGGGCTCGTGCTTGCGCTTCGTGCGGGACCGTGCGATACCCCGCCCAGATCCGTTCCGCTACGCGCTGGACTTCTCCGATTCGACGTCTCCGACAGGGGGCTCGCTTCGGGAAGGTACCCGCGACCAGCGCACACGAGACCGCGGACTGGGGAGGTCGCAGCGCTCTGCGGCACCCCGCCCGCTCGTCACGAGTGCCGGTCGGCCGACGCTGGCCCTTGGCCAGACCGCCCCGAGATGTCGCGGGCGCGGCGACCGCTCGATGCCCCGGATGGGGCTTTTCACCCCGATGTTCCCGTTCACCGAGGCGCCTCGCGCCCTTCGCACAGGTCCAGACCAGTCCATGCCGGACAGCCAGCCCGATCTCGACGACTACGCCTTCGACGACGCCGACGGGGCCGACTCCGATGACGATGCCGCAGGTCACGACGACGCCGCGGGTCACGACGACGCCGCCTTCGACCACGGGCACCGGCCCGACGACAGCCGGATCGCCCAGCACCTGTCGCGTTTCTCCGATCGCGCCGTCCAGCGGGTGGTGGGCGGCAATGCGTTCCTGAGGGGGCGTCAGTACGCGCGTCGGGGAGACGTGGTGGACCTCGCCACGGACGGCACGTCCGCGCACGCCCGCGTCCAGGTCAAGCAGGACTCCTACGAGCCGGCGATCGCGCTGGTGGAGGACGGGTCGCTGACCTCGTCGTGCACGTGCGCCGGCTTCCGCGGCCCGACCCACCACTGCAAGCACGTGGCCGCGCTCCTCGTGGCGTTGCGAGACCGCGAGCGGCCGCCACGTCCGAAGGGCCAGGGGACGATGCCCCAGGTCGAGCGCACCGGCAGCGGCGCCCTGGCCGCGCCTCCCGCGCCGGCCGCCCCGGCGGCGCCTCGACCTGCGCTCGAGTTGCCGATCAGCGTGGGCCATACGGTCTCGGCCGGCGGCAAGCGACGGCGTTCCCGGCGCCGACGCCGCGGAGAGGTCGGCGGACCCCTCGAGACCGTTCCGGTGCGCGAGGTGGGCCCGGTGGGTCCGGTGCCCCGCGAACGGGAGCGCGAGCGGGAGCGCGACCTGCCGGGGAGCGCGCCCACGCCGGACGCGCGGGGCGTGTTCGAGGCCTGGCTTCCGCCGGCCGACGAGCCGACGCGGCCGCACGAACTGGAGTTCCGTCTGCAGGTCCGGGCGGCGTCCATCGCGGTCACCCCGATGATCGCGGGCACGCGCACGCCGGTGTCGATCGCCGACGCCCTCGGGGCGTTCCACGGCGTGGCCCCGTCCGCGCGCGCCGTGATGCGGGCCCTCGCCCGGCACACCGCGCGGAACACGCCGGCGACGGCCGAACTGCGCGGCGAAGAAGCGGCCGAGCTGCTCTCGATGCTCGCGTCGCGTCGCGTGCTGCTCGAGCCCGCGTCGATGGAGCTGCGCTTCGCGGACGAGTCCTTGCGGCCGCGCATCGAACTGGATCAGGCCAACGGCAAGACGTGCCGCGTGCGCGTCGTGTTCGAGAGCAAGAACGGGCTGCGGCGCTTCCCGTTGTCGGCGGGCGCGTGGTTCGAAGGGACGCCGGGCTGGCACATCGACACGACCGAGGGGATCGCCCGTCCGGTCATCGACACCGTGACGCCGGCCTGGCTGCAGCGCCTCTACCGGGCGCCGGCGCTCGTGCACCCGATGGTCGAGCTGCCGCGGCTGTTGACGGAGTTCATTCCCAAGGTCGCCGCATCGCTCGGCGCAGAACTGCCGGACCTCTCGCAGGTCGCCGACCTCGTCGACGCCGCGCCTCGGTTCCGCGTGCAGACGGACGGCGACATCCTCGAGGCGCGCGCGAAGCTCGGCGTCTACTACGGCGATCAGCTCTTCGCGGTGCCCCCGGGCGAGTTCCCTTCGCCGCTGGCATTCCTGCCTCCGCGGGAAGCCGGCGGCCGACCGCGGGTCGTACGACGTGACGTGGGCGCCGAGATGTCGGCGGTGCAACTGTTGATGAACGCCGGGCTCGGGATCGATGCGGCGCGTGAGGGGCTCGAGGCCCGAGGCGATCAGGCGATCGCGTTCTGGACCCAGTCCATCGCCGAGCTGCCGAGCGCCTGGGAGATCCTCGTTCCCCACGACCTGCGGGCCATCAAGATCCGCGACGCGTCCGTCACGTCGCAGGTCCGGGTCTCGAGCGGCGTGGACTGGCTCTCGCTCGACATGTCGTTCACCGCGGGGGGCGTCGCCGTCGACGAGGACGAACTTCGAGGCGCCCTCGAGAAGGGCCGCAAGCTCGTGAAGCTCGCGGACGGAACGTTCGCGCCCGTGAAGGTCGAGGAGGTCCGCGAGGTCCTCGCCCGCATGGCGGAGATCGTGGCCGGGGGCGGCGGCGCGAAGGTGCCGCTCTCGCAGGCGGGCAGGGTGCAGGACCTGCTCCGTCTCGTCGGACAATCGAGCGTGTCGCCGCAGGCCAAGGAGGTGCTCGGCAAGCTCGAGGCCATCGGCGAGATCGAGCAGGTCGCCAAGCCGCGCAACCTCAAGGTGCAGCAGTTCCGCGACTACCAGAAGCGCGGCTTCAGCTGGCTCGTCTTCCTCCACAACCTGTCGACCGGCGGCATCCTCGCCGACGACATGGGCCTGGGCAAGACGCTCCAGACCATCACGCTGCTCCTCTGGCTCAAGAACAAGTCGAAGTCGCAGCAGCCGACGCTCGTCGTCGCGCCGACCAGCGTGGTGCCCAACTGGGCGCGCGAGATCGAGAAGTTCGCGCCGTCGCTCAGCACCCTCGTGTGGCAGGGGACCGACCGTCACGAGCAGAAGGAGCGCCTCACCGAGGTGGACGTGGTCATCACGTCGTACGCGCTCCTGCGGCGGGACGAAGAGCTTCTGGGCGGGTGCCGCTTCCGCTACCTGATCCTCGACGAGGCCCAGCACATCAAGAACCCGCTCTCGGCGACGGCCCGCGCGGCCAAGCGCATCGAGAGCGAGCGACGCTTGGCGCTGACGGGTACGCCCATCGAGAACCGGCTCAGCGAGATCTGGTCCATCATGGACTTCGTGTCGCCCGGCCTCCTCGGCCCCTTGAAGTCGTTCGAGGAGAAGTACGCGCGGCCGATCGAGCGCGGTGATCAGGAGACGATGGCGAAGCTGCGCGCGATCATCCGTCCCTTCGTGCTCCGCCGCACGAAGGGGGAGGTCGCGCCCGAACTGCCCGAGAAGATCGAGCAGGAGATGATCGTCCCGCTCGCGGAGGAGCAGTCGAAGCTCTATCGACAGATGCTGGCGCAACTGCGCGCTTCGCTGCTCAGCGAGGTGGAGAAGCAGGGCGTGGCGAAGTCGCAGATCCAGATCCTCGCGGCGCTGACCCGGCTGCGTCAGGCGGCCTGCGATCCGCGGCTCACGAAGATGAACGCCCGCGAGGCGGAGTGGAACGACGACACGAGCGGGAAGCTGTCGGCGCTCCGCGAGATCCTGCAGGAAGCCAAGGCGGGCGGGCACCGGGTGCTCGTCTTCTCGCAGTTCGTCGAGATGCTCCAGCTGATCAAGACGGCGGCCGAGCAGGACGGGATCCGTTACGAGTACCTCGACGGCTCGACCAAGGACCGTCAGGCCCGGGTCGACCGGTTCAACAAGGACGAGAACGTCGACGTCTTCTTCATCTCGTTGAAGGCGGGCGGCACGGGCCTCAACCTGACGGGGGCCGACACGGTCGTGCACTTCGATCCGTGGTGGAACCCGGCGGTCGAAGATCAGGCGACCGATCGCGCGCACCGCATCGGCCAGACCAAGGTCGTCACCGTGTACCGGTTGATCGCCAAGGGCACCGTCGAGGAGAAGATCCTCCAGCTCAGCGACAAGAAGCGCGAGCTGATGAGCAACGTCCTGTCCACCGAGGGGGCCCCGTTGAAGGGGCTGACCAAGGCGGACATCGACGAGCTCTTCAGCGAGTGAGGGGCTCGGAGGGCTGGTCGGTGCACCCCGCGACGCGCTGGCCCAAGGGGCCGTTCCCCGAGAAGTATCGCTTCGATGCGGTGGCGGCCCGGCTCGACGGCGCCTGGTCGCTCGGGCCGACGTCGGCGCTGGTGGCGGCGCTCGGGGGGCCGGGCGGCTGGGTCGACGAGGCGTACGACGACCCCTACGTGCGGGTGTTTGGACGCGCCGCGGCCACGTCGGCCGACGACGGGGCCTGGCTCCGCGACGCGCGTTCGCTCGCGGTCGACTCCGGCTGCCACGTCTTCGTCTGGTCGCCTCCCGACCGGGGAGGGCGCGGGGATGGCCGGATGGCGGACACCGATGCGCCGATGCGCCTCGGCGTCGTCGCCAGCGCCGATCCCATCGACGCCATCGTGGCCTGCGGGGTCGCCGGGCCGGCTCAGGGCGTCGGCCTGACGACCGTCGTGAGGTTCGTCGCGACGCTGCGATCGTTTGCGACCCTCGATGTGGACACGATCGGCGAGGACCGTCTCGGGATGACGCTGGCACCGCGCTCGGTGACCGCGCCGTCGCGGATCGCGGAGCGGGCCCTGCAGGTCTGTCCGGGACTCGTCCGCTCCGTCGGCCGGGCGGAAGATCTCGAAGCGCGGATGGCGCAGACGGGCCGGCTCGACCTCGACTGGTCGAGCTGAGCGCCTGCGGTCACGGCGGCCCGGGGTCAGGGGGTGCGAGGGCGCGCGTGCGACCCGCGCGATGCCCGCCCCCTGCGCGTGACCAGCAACGCGAGCGCGCCGAGCGTCACGCCGAGGCCTCCGAAGGCCGCACGGCCGCCCGCGGCACGGCATCCGCAACCCGATGCGCTGAGGCTCCGATCGGTCGATGCGTCCGGGTCCGG
>CAIKNO010000774.1 GCA_903828805.1 uncultured Sandaracinus sp.
CGTTGAGCTTCACCTTCAGGTGATCCTTCTTGGTCTCCTCGCAGGTGGCGCCGTGCCCCTCGAACATGTGGACGATGTCGCGCCAATGGATGTTGTGCGACGTCGGGTGCGCGAAGATCTGACGGAGGGTCTGCTCGGGGTGGTGGCTCATGGGGGTCCCTGGAGGGGTGGAGAGAACGTGACCGAGCGAGTGTATCGCGGGGGGTTGGTGCGCCGAAGAAGCGGAGGAAACCCGAGCGGGATGCGCTGATTTGCAGGGGCATTTCCCCGGGAGCGCAGCGGGCGGAGGTGATGGTTGCGGTGGCCGATGCCGAAGTTGTGCCGCACTCGGGCGCGAGGCGCGGACCGAGAGGCTCGCTACAATTCGGCGGCTCGCGGGCATAGCTCAGTTGGTAGAGCGTCAGCTTCCCAAGCTGAATGTCGACGGTTCGAATCCGTTAGCCCGCTTCCCGGACCTCCGGCGAGACGTCAGGACCGCTGGCAGGCCCGATCGTTCGCCACGAAAGACCGGTCGAGGATGACTCCTCGCCGGTCTTTCTCGTTCGGTCCAGCGGCAGGACCACGGTACCCGCCCCGGCGGCAGGACCACGGTGCCCGTCCCGCGGGCCGGGCCAGCGTGCCGCCGCACGGCCGACCGAGGGCGCCGGCCGCGCGGCCGACGGCGAGCGCCGCCGACGCGCTGGCGCGAAGACGGAGGTGCGACGACACTGCCGTCGATGCGCCTCCCGATGTTCGTCGCCGCCCTGACCGCCGGCGCTGTGATCCCATCCGGCTGTGCGCCCCACCGCCCGAGCGCCTCGCTCGCTCCGCTGCCGAGGGCGCCCCGGTTCGCCGTGCTGTCGCAGGACGAGACCCGCACCGAGATCTCCCTGCTCGACGCGGAGGGCACGTTCTTGACCTGGCCTTCCGCGGACGCGGTGACCGACGTGTGGCTCGACGCGACCGACCGCTGGGAGGGGATGCTCGCCCCGGCCGGCATCGGCCTCGACGCAGTCCTTCCGTACAACGCCTCGGGCGGACCATGGGTCACGGTGCTCACGCGGGCCGGGGGCCGGACGCTCGCGCGCTTTCCATTTCCGGCCGCGCCGACCTCGCCGGTGGTGCCGACCGAGTTCGCGACGGCCCCCGACTTCGCGTCGTCCGACACCGCCGAGGACGGCTTCGTACGCGACGTCATCGTCCGGCCCGCGCCCGCGGGCGCGCCGCGGACCGCGTACGTCCTCCGGAGCGCCGGCCGCATCCCCGGCGGGGCGAGCATCGAGGCGGAGTTGCTGATCGTCACCCTCGATGCGGGCGCCCCCGGGGGAGGCACCTTGCTGGGATCCGTCCCGCTGACCCCCACGGACCCCGCAGCCGCGGCCGTCCCCGTCCGGATGGCGCTCGTGGAGTTCGAGGACTGCGCGGACCTTCGCACCGAGATCTCCTGCGGCGGTGCCCCGGGGTGCACGTGGACGGGCACCGGCTGCGGCGGAGGGCCCGCGTCGTCGGATCGCCTGGTGATCGGCCTCTCCGCGGGCAGCGCGCCAGGAGCCCCGGGGCTCCCAGGGCCGACGCCGTCCGGGACGCTGCTCGTGGTCGACCCGTCGATGCGGCGGGTCACCTCGACGCTGACGCTGCCTGGGCTTGCAGGATGCGACGAGGTCGCGGTCGCCCCGGTCGGCGGAGCCCGTGCCGTGCCCGAAGCGCGCGACGCCGGGCTCGAGGTACGCGAGGTCCTCGTGGCGTGCGGCGGCCTCGACGAGGCGGAGTCCTCGACGGAGGCGAGCGCCGGCCTCGTCGCCCTCCGCATCACCCGAGGGGAAGGCGACGCCGGGGCCGAACCGAGCGTCACCATCGACCGCACCTGGACGCCGGTCGGTGCCACCGGTCTTCGGCCATCGCGCGGCCTCATCGCGGTGCCCGGGCTTGGCGCCGTCGTCGTCTCCGACGGGGACGCGGACGAGGCGCGCGACGACGTCGCCTTCCTCGTCGATCTCGATCGCGCCGCGCGCGACGGCCTCCGGCTCACCCAGGCCCCGAGGGCCTCGGGCGATCCGAGCTCGGGCCTCGGCACCGGCGCGTTCGATCCGGCCTCCGGGTTGCTCGCCCTCCCCGCCGGCCGCAGCGGGCTCGCAGGGACGGGGGCGGTCCTTCGACGGCGTGTCCGCACCGCACAGCTCGTGGACGGTTCGCTCGAGATCGTGGTGTGCCCGTCGAGCGACCCGGCGTGCGTGCCCTCGGAGGACGACGCGCTCGCGGCACCGGTCGCCCTGCAGAACCGGCTCGTTCCTCGGAGCGTCCGCCTCGTGGGCGCCCCGTGACTTCGGATCGAGCGCCGTTGGGCTGGAATTCTCGACTCCGTCCGTTGACAGGTGCCCGCGAGTCGTGCGCTTCTCCAGGGGTCGGAGGGCCGCGGGCCCCCTCGGAGAGCACGATGCGAACGATGTCGGCCATGACCCTGCTCCTGCTGGCCCTGAACGGGGTCGGGTGCAGC
>CAIKNO010000775.1 GCA_903828805.1 uncultured Sandaracinus sp.
CGATCTCGTGCAAGTCGGGCCGTGCGACGAACGGCTCGCCCGCGTGGAGCGAGAGTTCGGGCTGGAAGACGTAGGCCGCGTCTCGCTGCACGTCCTGCGCCGGTGACCGTCGGTTCACGAGGAACACGGACACGGAGCGGGTGCCCTTGGGCACGAGGCCGTGGTCGCCGACCACTCGGACCGAGACGACGATCTCGAGGCCGTCGAACCCCGGCAGCCCGACGGGGGCGAGCGTACCGTCCGCGACGGCCACGGTGCGCTCGGCGACGCGAGGCACGCGCCGCCATCGACCTCGGCCTGCGCGCTCTTGCGGCCGAGCGTGGGGCTCGCGTGCGTCGCCAGCGCGCGCCTCCGCGTCCTCGGCGGGTTGCGCCACCGGCGCGTAGTCGGCCCAGACGACCTTCACGAGGAGGCTCTTCGTGCTCGAGGGGACGAGCACCGAGAGGCCCATCGACGACGGGAACACCGGCCGACTCACGGCGCTCCGCTCGGGCGCGCTGTCGTCGTCGGCCTCGACCTTGCGACCGAGGAGATCGAGCTGCTCCTCGCCGTCGTCGTCTCCGCGCGAGTCCTGTGGCGCTGAGTACGGGACGAGGAAGCCCGTGAGGTACCACTTCGAGGGGGCGATCGGCAGCACCTCCTCGGCGTAGCGGCTGTGGGCTTCCTGACCCGAACGCGGACCGATGAGGTCGAGCCGCAGGGCATCGATCAGTTGCGTGCGCACGTCCTTCGCGGTGGTCATCGGGCGGTGTCCTCTGGATGCCGGCTGTTCGTCACGTGGCAGTTCCTTCTTCTCTCGCAGCAGCATGCCAGCGGGCGTCGAACGATGGCGCCGGGTCTGGCCGATGGGCTCGTCGGCCTCGGGTCATCTCGATGAAGTCGAACTCCCGTGAGGGCGGTCGGAAGACCGCGCGGACTCGCACGCGATGGTCGATGCCGTGCCGCTTCGGTCGCGCGCTCTGCGAGAGCGCGTCGTCGAGCCGTACGACGAGCCCGAGGTGCTGCGCGGAGCGCGGCCGCTTGCGCGGTCCGTGCGTTGCGCCGAGCGGCGGACGTTCGCCACATCGAGGCGACGACGCCTCGAGCGCCCGCTTCGCACGCGGACGTCTCGGCACGCTCGTCGCGCGGGTGAGCGCGGCCGTCGCGGTCACGACGCGTCGCCCTCGTCGTCCGACGCCAGCCCCAGCGTTCCCTGGCCGGGCAGAGCGTTCGCCCTGCGGCCTCGCCTCGTGGGCTTCTGCGGCGTCTTCGCCTGCGTCGGCGGTCCGGGCCTGGCGGCCTTCGACTTGCCATGGTGGGCCGCGGTGGCGTCCTCCTGGTGGCGTTGCTGGTTCAGGTCGAGCAACCGCGCGAGGACGTCGTCGCGGACGGAGTCTGGCCAGCGGTAACGGTAGGGCCGTCTCCTGTCGCCCCAGGTCTCTTCGTCAATCTCGTAGTCGAGGAAGAAGTCGCAGTCGGTTGCGATGTCGGTCCAGCCGTAGGCATCGAGCACCGCACGGTCCATCGCGGCGTGCAGTTCGCGAAGGCGGAGGATGTCGGGGTCGTGCTCGTTCGGGTCGTGGAAGCGGTTGTAGGTCTTCGTGAGGCCTTCATCGTTGCGCACCATCAGAGCCGCGCGGAAGTCGTAGTAGGTCTGACCGACGGCCTCGAGCGTCGGGTCGGCTCGCCAGTTCGGCGGGAGAGGGAAGGTCTCGAAGCAGTCCGAAGGGCGGTATCCGAGTTGATCCTTAAGCGTAGACGTGAAGAACCGGACCCAGACATCGTGCGGCGCCGACTGCAGGATCGAGAATGCCGTCACGCCAGCGAACGGAAAGACTACGGTGTTTTCGCTGTAGACCATTCCCGCAGGGAGGAAGCCAAAGCCCAAGTACTTCGTCGTCCGAGCGACCATGAGCACCCGCTCCAACCCGACCATCGCGCGGAACAATGCCGGGGTCGGCTCCCCGAAACGCCACCAGTACCGCGCACGAATCTCGCGGTTCTGCGCCAGGCGGCTCGGCTTCACCTTCGCCTCGACGATCGCCATCAGATCCGGCCATCCGCACGCCTCCTCCTCGGTCAGTTCCCCGAAGTTGATCACGTAGCGGTGATGCGCGTGGGTCGGGCTTGTGTTTACCTCTTCGCCGCCGATGTACGGGAAGATCCGCTCGGCGTTGCGCGGGTCGCGTGCGATGAGTCGGTGCATCTCGGCAACCGGGCTCGCCGTGCCGCTCTTGTCTGTGTCGTCGAACGTGAAGCCCATGCCGAGCACGATGCTTCCGATGAAGCTCGTCCCCGCGTTCGCGCCAAGAGGATGCGGATCCTCGTGCCCGCCGCGGTCGAACAAGAAGGCGCTGATGAAGTCGACATCTCGCCCATCGAGCCGGCGTGCGCCGGCCCACGCGCCGCGGAAGACGTGGACCACGCTGACGACGACCGCGGCGAGCCCCGGCCACTTCACCCGCTTGGTCGCGGAGTAGACGTCGCCGCCGTGCGTGCAGATCCACCGCAGCCCCGTCGCGCGGGTGTCACCTTGGGCGATCGTGTTCGTGGCGATCAGCCCGAACGCGCCTCGTTCGCGCAGTAGCGAAAAGGCCCGTCGATAGAAGTGCGCGACG
>CAIKNO010000776.1 GCA_903828805.1 uncultured Sandaracinus sp.
CAGCGCCTGGACGACGGGCGGAGCCGCCGCCGCCGCGGCCGGGCCGAAGCCCTCGGCCTGCTGGGCGCGGGCGACGCGCGCGCGCGCGGTCCGACCGGCATCGAAGAAGGCCCGGGCGCTCGGGCGCTCGCCTCGCTCGAACGCGGCCGCCGACCGCTCCAGCAGGTCCGCCAGCGCGGAGATGCGCGCCCACGCGTTCTCGACCAGCGGGTCCGTCTGGGCGTTCGTGCCTCGGATGTCGTCCATGCGCCTGGGCCCTCACGTGCGGGACGCGCGCGTCGAAGGACGCGCCGCCCTCGCTCGACGCGAGGGCCTTCAATCTAGCCGAATTCGGAGGGCCAGGCCGGTGCGGCCTGCGCAGGCGCCGGCCCTGCGGGGACGGGCGGACCGCGGACGTGGCCGGGGCCGTCCCCGGCGGCTACCATGACCGCGTCGGGCGAGCGCCCGGCGGGAGGATTCCGCGAAGATGTGGGAATTGTTCGGAATCCTTGGGATTTCTCTTCTCGTGGTGGTCCACGAGACCGGGCACTACCTCGCGGCGCGGGCCTTCGGGATGCGGGTGCTTCGATACTCGATCGGCCTCGGCCCCGTGCTGTTCAAGGTGCAGCCGAAGGGCAGCCCGACCGTGTTCCAGATCTCGGCGATTCCGTTCCTCGCGTACGTGCAGATCGACGGCATGACGCCGACGGACGACGGGGACCCGAGCGACCCCGCGCTCTTCCAGAACAAGAGCGTGTTCGCGCGGCTGGTGACGATCTTCGCCGGACCCTTGGCGAACTACCTCGCCGCGTCGCTGATCGTGTTCGGCCTGGTCGCCTTCGACGGCGTGCCCGAAGCCGAGCAAGGCGGGCCGATGATCGTCGGCGAGGTCCTGCCGGGCACCCCCGCGGCGGCGGCGGGCCTGCGGACGGACGACCGCATCGTCGAGGCCGAGGGCCGTCCGGTGCCGAACATCGAGGCCCTCGTGGAGGCCACGCGCGGGCGTGCCGGACAGGAGACGCACTACGTCGTCGTGCGCGACGGCGAGCGGCTCGAGTTGACGATCACGCCGCGCGACGAAGGGGGCCGCGGCGTCATCGGCGTCGGCCCGCGCGTTCGCTACGTCCCGGTGGGGCTCGGGCAGGCGCTGCAGCTCTCGGTGCTCTATCCGCTCGAGGTCAGCCTCGGGACGCTGATGGCGATCGGCAACAACCTCCGGCGCCTGTCCACCGACGGGATGTCGGGACCCGTGGGCATGGTCCGCATGGCCTCACAGCAGGCGGAGCGCGGCATGCGCCCCTACATCAACTTCCTCGCGGTCATCTCGGTGGCGCTGGGGCTGTTCAATCTGCTGCCGCTGCCGGCCCTCGACGGTGGACGCATGGGCTTCCTGTTCTTCGAGCTCATCACCCGACGCCGTGCGAACGAGCGGGTGGAGGCGATGATCCACACGGTGGGTCTGCTGCTCCTGCTCGGCTTGATCGTCCTGGTCACGTTCCGCGACGTGATGGGCTGAGCGCCCCGCGCTCGCCCCGAGCTTCTCCTGCATGTCGAGACCCCGACTCCGGCCGCTGCTCGTCCGCGAAGGGGCCCGCTTCGCGTGCAGCGGAGATGGCCTGTGTTGCACGGACGCGCATCTCCTCGGCCCGGTGCGGGCGGCCGAGCGACGCGCCCTCGAGGCCCGCCACCCCGGGAGCACCACCCGCACCGAGGGCATGGTCGTGCTGCGTGCGGGGCCGACGGGGGCGTGTGGGTTCCTCGAGGCCGGGGGCCGGTGCGCCATCCACCACGCGCCGGAGAAGCCTCGCACCTGCCACCGCTACCCGTTCCTGCTCGTCGCGACCCCCGATGGGGGCCGCATCGGCACCGACCACCGCTGTCCGTGCCGGACGATGGGTGCGCGGCCGGTGCTCGACGCCGCGACGGTCGAGCCCTCGCTGCGGGACGCCAGGGGTCGGCTCGAGTCCGACCGGCACGTGGACGCGGACGTGCCGATGGCCCTGGGCGTCCACCTCGACTGGGTCTCCTACCGAGCGGCGGAGGCGGTGCTCCTCGGGCGCTTGCAGGCGGGCGAACGCGTCGAGGCCGTGCTCGCGTCCCCGCCGATGCCGCCGTTCGAAGGCGGGGGCTGGGAGGACGTGGGCCGCGACCTGGCGGAGGACGATCGGCCGATGCGATGGAGCCGGGCCAACCAGTGGGCGGGCGATGCGCTGCTCGGGCTGCATGGGCACCCGGTGGCGCCGGGGCGGCCGCGGCCGTGGTCCGACGCGTTCGACCGGGCGCAGGCCCGCAGTCCGGTGCCGCGCGACCCCGAGGCGATGCTCGCGGACTGGGTCGCCGACGCCATCTGGACGCTCGAATGGGCGTTCCGAGGGCCCTTCACGCTCGCCCGGGCGGAGCTCTCGACCCGCGCGGCGATGGCCCGCTGGATCGCGGCGCGGATCGAGGCGGAAGGCGCCCGCCCGGACCGTTCGATGGCCGAGGCGCTGCTCGTGGTCGAGCTGGTCGGGCTCTCCGACCCGTGGGCCGACCTGTGGGCGAGGGTCCGCGCCTGAGGTCCGGCCGGTCCGACGCGGGCCGCGCTCAATGCGAGCGGTTGCGGCCCTTCTTGCCGCGGCCGCTCATGCCTTCCCGGATGCGCGCGGGATCGCGGGGCGGCTTGGCGCTCGACGCGAGCGCGGCCCGCAGGGCCTCGACGACGACGGCGGATTGGGCCCGGCCTCCCCGCCGCAGACGATCGATCGCCTGCTCCATCGCGACGCGCACGTCGGGGTGACGCGCCTCGGCCAGGCGTTCGGCGAGCCACGCCATGCCATCGATCCCGCCCCTCATGGTGGCAGAGACCTCGGCGATGGCCGACGGAAGCGCCGACAGCAGGCGGCGGCGGGCCGGCGAGCGCTCGGCCGCGCGGGGCGCGTCGGTGATCTCCCGGACGACGGCTTCGACCCACGTGAGCAAACGGGCCGGCTCCTCGAGCTGCGCCAGGGTGCCCGGGGTGCCGGCGACGTCGAGCACGATCGCGCAGGCGGCGAAGCGGTGATCGCGGTCCTCGTGCGTGATCCAGTGCTCGGCCTCGACGAGCAGCGGGGTCAACCCTCGGCGCGTCGTCCACGCGACCAGCGCACTCGCGAGGCCCAGGCGCACCGGCACGCGGTCGTCCGCGCACAGCTCGAAGAGCCCGTTCCATGCGTGCACGCCGTCGGTGCCGATCCGCGCGGCGTAGCCGTGCGCGGCCGCGGTCGGCAGGAAGATCCGCGCGTTCTCGGCATCGCACGCCTCCCGCGCCAGGGTGTCGAGCACCTTGCGGGC
>CAIKNO010000777.1 GCA_903828805.1 uncultured Sandaracinus sp.
GGGCCTGCTTCGACTGGGCCTGCTTCGACTGGGCCTGCTTCGACTGGGCCTGCTTCGACTGGGCCTGCTTCGGATCCGCCGGCCGACCCGAATGCTCCGGGCGCGGCGCCCGCGCCGGCGAGCCCGCCGCAGGCCCCCCCTCAGGACGCTGCTGGGCCGATCGCGCCGCCCGCCGACGGGCCGATTGCGCCGCCCGCCGAGGGGCCGACCGAGCCCGCCGTGTCGGGCACGGGGACCGCGCCGTCGGCCGGTGGAGGAACGCCATGATCCGATCCGTGTTCATCATCCTGCTCGGCGCCACGCTGGCGGGGGGCATGACCTCTGGCTGCGGCGGCTCGACGACCCCTGCGGCACGGCGCTCCACCGCACGGAGGGGAGGGCCGACCGCGACGTCCCCGACGCCCGTCGAGGATCATGGTCGTTGTGACGCGAGCGGCGCCGACCGCGAGGTCTCGGAGTACGACACCTCCGGGGACTCGACCCCGGACGTGCGTCGCGTGTTCCGACGCGTCGGTGACCCGCCTGTCACGCGTCTCGTGCTCTCGTGCCGCGAGGTCGACCTGAACGGCGACGGGGTCAAGGACGTCATCCGCTACTACAGCGACGACGGTCGCCCTCAGCGCGAGGAGTCGGACCGGAACTTCGACGGCCGTCTGGACACGATCACCGTGTACCAGGAGGGCCGCGTCGTGCGCACCGAGCGGGACGCCAACGGCGACACGCGGATCGACACCAAGACGTTCTTCGACGATCGCGGTGAGCCCGTTCGCATCGAGCGCGACCTGGCCGGTCGCAGCACCGCAGAGGTGTGGCGGCCTGATCGGTGGGAGTATTTCGAGGACGGTCGCGTGGTGCGCATGGGCACCGACGTCGACGGCGACGCCGAGGGTCGCGTCGACCGGTGGGACCGCGACCACCAGTACGCCGCTCCGCCGGGCGAGGGTGGCGCCGACGCCGCCGGTTCGGCCGAGGATGTCGCCGCGTCTGCATCGCCCTGACGACTTCGTCGGGGGGAGGCAGGGGCCGTCGCTCCGGACCGTTCGCCCTCGGCTTTCACGCGCGCTGCGGCGCGCTGCTCCAGGAGAGTGACCCATGGCGCGTGAGCGCCTCCAGAAGATTCTCGCCCATGCTGGGCTCGCATCCCGGCGTGCCGCCGAAGCCATGATCGCAGCGGGGCAGGTCCGCGTGAACGGCGTCGTCGTCACCGAACTCGGCGCACTGGCGGATTCGCATCGGGACAAGATCGAGGTCGACGGTCAGCGGATCGTGCTCGAAAAGCCGGTGTACTACGTGCTGCACAAGCCCCGCGGGGTCGTCAGCACGTTGAGCGATCCCGAGGGGCGCCCGCACCTCGGCGAGCTCCTCGCGAAGCTTCCCGAGCGCGTGTACCCGATCGGCCGTCTCGATTTCCACACGAGCGGGGTGCTGCTCGTCACGAACGACGGGGAGCTGACCGAGGCGCTGCTGCATCCGCGAAAGGACGTTCCGAAGATCTACGTCGCGAAGCTCAAGGGGCACCTCGACGTGCCGACGCTCGACGTGCTCCGGAACGGTGTCGTCCTCGACGATGGCCTCAAGACGAAGAAGGCCGACGTCTTCGTCCTGCGGGAGGAAGAGCGCTGCACGTGGGTGCAGATCACGCTGTACGAGGGCAAGAACCGTCAGATCCACCGGATGGGGGACGCCATCCGGCATCCGGTGCTCCGGCTGGCGCGCATCAGCTTCGCGGGGGTGACGGCCGAGGGGCTCCGCCCAGGCCAGTGGAAGGAGATGGACGCGCGCGACCTCGAGAAGCTCAAGAAGACCTACGTCACGCCGCTCCGGCGCGCGAAGGATCCCGCGGGTCTTCTCGAGGAGGCCGCCGAGCTGGCGGGGGCCTCGTCCCGGGCGGCCGCGGATCGCGCGGCTGCAGCCCGAGGGTCGAAGGGCGGAACGAAGCCATCGGCCGGCAAGGGCGCGGGCGGGGCGAAGGGATCCATCTCCAAGGCCGCCGTGGGCGTGTCCAAGGCAGGGGCGAAGGCCAAGGTGTCGCCTCCGCACGCCGAGGGCGCTGCGCCCGCGGACGGTCGGGCCGCGGCGGTGCCGCCGCCGGTCGTGAAGAAGTCGCGCACCCCGTTCGGGGTGAGGGAGGATGCCCGTCCGGCGTTCGCCGAGCCCGCGGCGCCCGCCCGACACGCGGCGCCGGCGAAGACCGCGGAGAAGAAGGCCGCCAAGCCCATCGGCAAGCCGAACGCCAAGCCGAACGCCACGCCCATCGCCAAGCCGAACGGCAAGCCGCTGCCGGCGATGCGGTCGGCCGAACCGACGCGCCCCGTGCCGACCTCGAAGGGACGGGGCCACGCGCCCGCTCGACGGGACGACGGCACGGGCCGGACGGACGTGCGGCCTCGGGCCGGAGGGAGCAGTACGCGTGCGGCCGGGGAGCGCGGACAGGCCAAGCGCGCGGTCGCAGGGTCGCCGTCGGGTCCCCGTCGGGCGGGCTTCGATCGTGACGATGCGCCCGTCGTCGGGGCACGCGGCCGAGGGCCGAAGAACGCGAGGCCGGGCGTCGAGCGCGACGCAGGCGAGGCGCGGCGTCCCGGTGGAGGACGGTCGTCCTCCGGCGGTGCGGGGCTCCGCGACGAAGCGCGCCCCGGGGCGGGGCCTCGCGGCAAGGGCGACCGCGATTCGATGGGGCGCGGCCGCGGCGTGGAGCCGGGCGCAGCGCGTGCGGTGCGTGGCGGGTCGGGCCCTTCGAGGGGCACCCAGAACGCGCGCGGCGGGAGGTCGTCCCCGACGGAGGGGAGCGGCCGCAGTCCCCGCACGCCGGGCGGCCGTCGGCGCTGATGCGGCCGTCGGCGCTGGGCCGGCCGTCGGCGCTGCTGCGGCCGCGAGGCGCCTGGGCGCGTTCCGGCGGTCGACGCAGTGCGCTGAACGAATCGATCCACGAAGTGGCAAGCGACCTTGACAACCCAAGAAGACCAGGTATAAACCGCCTCCACTCGACGCGGGGTGGAGCAGCCTGGTAGCTCGTCGGGCTCATAA
>CAIKNO010000778.1 GCA_903828805.1 uncultured Sandaracinus sp.
CCGAGGGACGAGCTTGGACCCTATCCGCTGGCGGGCCTGACCGTCAACGACGCGCGCGGCGGTGCGCTCCACCGCCGACGAGGACGGCAGGACGGGACCCGGGGCCGCCTCGCGAGCGCGCTCCGGGCGGGTTCCGGAAGAGCGCGCTCTTGCGAATCGATTCCGGAACTCGATCGGGAAGAGCGCGCTCTTGCGAATCGATTCCGGAACTCGATCGGGAAGAGCGCGCTCTTGCCCCGCGGTGATCCCGGGCGCGGAAACGGGCACCATGGGCGGCATGCGCGCACCCGCCTCCGTCTTGCTGCTCGGCTCCCTGCTGCTCCTGGCCTGCGGGGGGGAGGGTCCGGTTCCATCCTGCGGACGCACGTCCGATTGCGGGACCGGGGAGGTCTGCCTCGATGGCGCGTGCCGTCGGCCGATGGGCGCCGCGGACGCCTCGCTCGACGCCGGGGCACAGGACGCGGCCTCCGAGGTCGACGCGTGCGCGCTCTCGTGCGGCGCGGGCTGTTGCGCCGCCTCGGAGCGCTGCACCTCGGAGGGCGCGTGCCTGAGCGATCTCGGCCCCTGCGACGGCGACGGCGCCTGCCTCGACGACAGCTACTGCTTCGAGGGGCGCTGCGCGCCCTACGGGACCGGGCCGCGGGGCGGTCGCAACGAGATGTGCCGCCGGGCGGTGCTGCCCGGGCGCTTCGCGCCGGCCATCCAGTGCCGCTGGAGCGGCCCTGCCGCGGGCGATCCGCTGCCGGCGTTCCGGGAGGTCGAGTCCACCGCGTTGGTCGTCGACTTCGGCATCGGGCGGGGGCCGGACGCGCCGGTGCGCCCCTCGATCGTGTTCATCTCCGCCGACGCCTTCGCCTACGGGGACCGCGGCGTGCTGCGGGTGATCGACGGCCGGACCTGCGCCGATCAGGCCGTCCTCGCCGCTCCGGAGGACCGCGTGGGGGCCGCGACGACCCCCGCGTCGGGCGACCTCGACGGCGACGGGCGCGCGGAGATCGTGGCCAAGAGCGGGGAGGGTGGGCTCGTCGCGTTCGCGTGGGGATCCGGGGACCTCGACCTTCGTGCGGAGGTGGTTCTCCCACGACGCCTCGGGCGCGCGGGACCGCTCGTTCGGGTCCGAGGCGATCCCGAGCCTCTCGATCGCCGACCTCGACGACGACGGGGTGCCCGAGATCCTCATGGGCGCGGTGGTGTACGCCGCGGACGGAACGCTGCTCGACGCCGCGCAGGGCCTGCACGCGCTCGTGGGCTACAGCCAGCCGCCGGTCGTGGCCGACGTGGACCACGACGGCGACGCCGAGCTCGTGACCGGCGACGGCGTGTTCGACTGGGACCGCGCCGCGCGCCGGTGGGTGCGCCGCGACGGTCTCCGCGCGCGCGCCGACGGCTTCGTGGCCATCGCCGACTTCGGGCGCTTCCCGACGGCGGCGGGCGACTTCGATGGCGGCCCCGAGGTGGCGGTCATCTCCGCGGGCACCGCGCGGGTGCAGTCGCTCGGCGGCGATGTGGTGTTCGGTCCGATCCCGCTGCCGGGCGGCTCGCACGGCGGCAACCCGACCATCGCGGACTTCGACGGTGATGGGCGCGTCGAGTTCGCGGCCGGAGGCCCGGGCAGCCTCACCGTCTTCGACCTCGACTGCGCGCCCACCGGCGCGACCGGGACGTGCGCGAGCGGCCGCACCGACGGCATCCTGTGGACCCGGCCGGTGCGGGACTTCTCGAGCGGCATCAACGGGTCGAGCGTGTTCGACTTCGAGGGGGACGGACGGGCCGAGGTGGTCTACGCCGACGAGTGCTACCTGCGCGTCTTCGATGGCCGCTCGGGCGAGGTCGCGTGGTCGGCCCCGCGCTCGAGCGGCACGTGGATCGAGGCGCCCGTCGTGGCCGACGCGGACGGGGACTTCAACGCGGAGATCATCGTCGGATCGAACTCGGCGCACGGCCCTTGCCCGGGCGTCGACCCGCTGCACGCCGGGCTCACCTGCGCGGCGGATGCCGACTGTCCCGCGGGCGCCCGGTGCGATGCAGGGCTCTGCCGCTGCGCGTCGTCGGCCGAGTGCGGCGACCCCGAGAGCTATGCGTGCACCTCGCCTCTGCCGGGCACCGCGGGCGCGGGCGACGTGTGCCGCGCGCAGTTCACGGCCGACATCGTCGGGATGCGCGTGTACGCCGACGCGAGCGATCGCTGGGTCAGCTCCCGGCGGATCTGGAACCAGCACGCGTACGCGGTCACGAACGTGCGCGAGGACGGCACCATCCCCCGCACGAGCGAGGCGCTTCGCAACTGGTCCACGCCGGGCCTCAACGACTTCCGCCGCAACGTGCAGGGAGACCTCGTGCCGCTGGCGGGCCCGGACCTGACCATCGGGCGCGGGTCGTTCGAGCGCACGTGCACGCCCGCGAGCCCCGTCATCCCGCTGCGGGCCGAGGTGTGCAACCGCGGCGCGGAGCCGGTGGACAGCGGCATGGTGGCGACGTTCTTCGACGGAGACCCGCGCGCGTCGGGGACCGAGATCTGCAGCGCGACGACGACCCGCACGCTGCCGCCTGGGGCGTGCGAACCGGTCGGCTGCGACTGGGACCCGGCGCCGACCGAGGGCATGCGCGAGGTGTGGCTCTTCGTCGACCGCGACGACGACAACGTCGAGTGCGTCGAGACCAACAACATCGCGAGGATCGCCAGCGTCGGCTGCGTGCTGTTCTGAGTGCGCGTCCGGCGCGGCCCGGCGTATGGTGGCGTCGCCATGCCGTCCGTCGCGCCCTTCGATCTCGAGGACCACCTCCGCACGCTCGGGGTCGACGGCGCGACGCTGGAGCACACGGCGGAGGGCACGCGCGGGTCCGGGCGCGACACGCCCCCCGCCGAGCGCACGCTGACGCCCCGGCCTTCGCAGGAACCCGCGGTGGTCGCGCCCTTGCCGCGGCTCTCGGTCGGCGACGAGGCGCCCGGGGCCGAGGCGCGCTCGGCGTCGGAGTCCGAGTACGACCTGCAGATCATCGGACTGCTCGGCGAAGGAGGCATGGGCCGGGTGGACCTCGCCCGGCAGCGCTCGCTGGACCGCGAGGTCGCGATCAAGTCCCTCAAGATGGGCGAGATGGATCCGCGGCAGGCGCGCCGTCTGCTCGACGAGGCGACGACCCTCGGCCGGCTCGAGCACCCGAACATCGTGCCGGTGCATGCGGTCGGGGTCGACGGGCAGGGCCGGCTCCGGCTCGTGATGAAGCGGATCGACGGAGTCTCGTGGCGCGACCTGCTCCACGACCCGTCGCACCCGCGCTGGGACGCGCTCGTGCCGGCCGGCACGGAGCCGGGCGACGCCGAGCGCCTCGACGCGCACCTCGAGGTGATGCTCGAGCTGTGTCGTGCCCTGCACTTCGCGCACGGCCGCGGCGTGGTGCACCGCGACGTGAAGCCCGAGAACGTGCTGATCGGCGCGCACGGCGAGGTCTACCTCGCGGACTTCGGCGTCGCGCTCCGGATCGGCCGGGCCCCGGCCAGCGAGCTCGTCGGGACCCCGGCCTACATGGCCCCGGAGATGGTCGCCGGCGCCACCGCGGCCATCGACGCGCGCACCGACGTCTTCCTGCTCGGCGCCACGCTGCACGAGGTCCTGACCGGGGCGCCGCCATACCGGGGCGAGACGGTCATGGAAGTCCTCCTCGCGGCCCACGAGGGCCTGACGGCCGAGTACGGGGAGGAGGTGCC
Source organism: uncultured Sandaracinus sp. (assembly GCA_903828805.1). Lineage (GTDB taxonomy): Bacteria > Myxococcota_A > Polyangia > Polyangiales > Sandaracinaceae > Sandaracinus. The sequence goes on from CAIKNO010000778.1 coordinate 3,707, forward strand.
TGCCGAGGTCGCCGCGCTCGCCCGCCGCGCCATGGCCCACCGGCCGGAGGACAGGTTCCCGAGCGCGCTCGCGTTCCGGGACGCGCTGCTCGGTCTGCGGCAGCACCGCGGCTCCATCGCATTGACCCACTCGGCGCGCGCGCTGCTCGACGGCCTGCGCGCAGGGGACACGGAGGGCTTCGAGCAGCGGCTGACCGAGTGTCGGTTCGCGTTCGTGCAGGCGCTGCGGGAATGGCCCGACAACCACGACGCGCGCGCGGGGCTCGACGCGTGTCTGCATCTCGCGGCCGGGCGCGAGGTGCGCCGCCGTCAACCCGGCGCGGCGCGCGCGCTGCTGGCGGAGGCCAGCACCCCGAACCACGAGGTCGAGGCGGCGCTCGCCGCGCTCTCGGCGCAGCTCGAGGCCGAGCGCGTCGAGACCGAGCGTCTGCGCTCGAAGGAGGTCGAAGGCGACCTGCGCGTCGGGTTCGCGGCGCGCATCGGGACGTATTCCCCGCTGCTGGTCTTGACGGTCGCGGGGTCGCTGTACCTCCAGCTGGGCGCCGGCGCGGACGACGGCGCCGACGCGGCCCGCGACGCCGTCGTGCACGCGGGGCTGCTCGCGGCCGGCATGGTCGGGGCGCTGGTGCTCTTCCGTCGGCCCCTGCTCGCGAACGCCGCGGGGCGTCGGGTCACCCTGTTCACGTGCATCCTCGCGGGGGGCTTCTTCATGCACCGCGCGGTGGCCTACCGCTTCGGGGTGCCTGTGGAGGCGATGCTCCCGATGGACCTCGTCGTCTTGAGCGGCACGGTGGCGACGTCCTCGCTCATCGCACCCCGCCTCGGCTGGGCCGCGGTGCCGGGGTTCCTGGGTGTGCTGTGCTCGATGGCCTTCCCCGAGCACGTGAGGACCCTCTTCGCCGTCGCCGACGTCACCGAGGTGGTGGCGCTCACCGGGTTGTGGCTGCTCGAGCTGCGGAGCCAGACCCCGCCCGTCCGCGCGCCCTGACCCGGCGTGCGCCGCGCGTCAGTCGAGCACCCGGACCTCGCGCACCCAGAAGCCCTGGCCGTCGCGGTGCATCGCGAGGTCCACGTCGAGCAGGCCGCCCGACACCCGCACGCGGGTCGAGAGGCGCGCCTCGTCGCCCTCGACCGCGATGGAGCGCTGCACCAGCTCGACGCCCTCGCCGCGGAGGGGCGCGAGCGCCTCGCGGACGGCCTCTCCGGGATCGTCGCCGCCCTCGTCGAAGCGCGTGGTGTGGCCCCCGGCGCGGACCACGAGCGGCACCCGTCCGGGATCGATCCACGAGAGCAGGTCGTCGACCCGCGCGTCCGGGCGGGGCCCGGTGAGCGCCTCGCCGAGCGCCTCGATGTGCTCCTCGTCGGTCTCGACGAGCGCGTCGGCCGCGAACGCCACGCCCCCGCAGAGCGCGCTCGTCACCAGCACCCAGAACACGAACTTGCCTCGCTGCATGCCGACCCACCGAGCAGATCACGTGCCAGGCGTCGTCCCTGCGGGGCGCGGGCGAGACGAGCGACGATCGGCGGCGAATCGCGCGGTCCCGCGGTCCCTGCGGACCCCGGGCGCCGACACTCTGTCCTGGACTCGGCCGGCCTTCCCGGGCCGCGTTGACAGCCTGTCAGCGGGAC
>CAIKNO010000779.1 GCA_903828805.1 uncultured Sandaracinus sp.
AGGCGAAGATAGGACCTGTCGCGGCCAACTTCGCGCGGTGGCTCGCCGCCGTTGCACCCACGCTCTTGCCCTCCGACCCGCTGACCTCGGCAGTCAGCGACTACCAGAAACACTGGGACGCACTGACACGCTTCATCGACGACCCGCTCGTCCCGATCGACAACTCACCGACCGAGCGCGAGTTCCAGAACGTCGCGAAAATCCGCCTCCACATCCTGTTCGCCGGCAGCAGCGAGGGCGCGCATCGCGCCTGCGTCCTGCTCGGCATCGTCGCGACCTGTCGCGCGATCGGTGTCCCCGTCCAGGCCTGCCTCGCCTGGGCCTTCGAGCGCCTCGGCACGCACCGAGACGAGTTCGGACTCGACCTCGAGCAGATCACCCCCGCCGCCTTCAAGGCAGCGGCGCGCTGATCGGCCCGACGTCGCCGTGGCACGGCCCGATCCCGCCGTCATCCCGGCGTCGTTGATCGGTCACGCGGCCACGGGCTGATCGTTCTCCGGGACGACGTGCACGCGGTAGCGCTTGCGCTGCCGGGCCACGAGGCCCTGCTCGCGCATGAGTCGAGCGACGCGCTTGCGGCCGACGCGCTCACCGCCCTCGTCCAACTCCGCGAAGACGCGAGGGCTCCCGTAGGTGCGTCGGCTCTTCACGTGCGCCGCCTGCACCAGCACCCGCGGTCGCGGCACAGTCAGACGGTCGACGGCGCCGGGGGAACTTCAAGGCCTCGCTCACCTCCGCGATCGGACGGACCGGGAAGCGTCGGTCGGTCTCGCGTGCTCGGTTCACCACGCTGCGCTGGACGGGCGGGGTGGACCGCGCGCACGCTGCTCATCTCGGGCGAAGAGCGCCCAGACGACAGGAGACGCGCGGTGATGGACCTCGGCGAGCTGACGCCTTGCGTGATGGGACGCGGGCCCGTGGTATCCATCCTGCCGGTCGGCCGGAACCTGTGGGTCCTCACGAGGCAGAGCGTCTGCGCCCTGCTCGACGGCTCCGCGCACGCGTGGCCGCTGCCGGAGAAGGGCGAGTGGCTCGCCGCTGACGACGACGGCGCCGTGGTGTGCACCCGACGCGGGCTCTTCCTCCCGCTCACGAAGACGTGGTGGCCGCTCGCGCTGCGCGGGCCCATCGGCGGCGTCACGCTGAGCTCGAGCACCGTCGTCATCGACGGAGGGGAGGACAGCGGACACCCCACGGACAGATCCAGCTGGCGCCTCGTCGTGGATCGCACGACCGGCGTGCCGGGTCCCCTCACCATCACCGGTCAGGGAGGGTTCTCTGGCGCCTCCTGTGAGCGTACGGCGGTGCGCACGCAGAAGGGCGAGGCCTGCCTCCGCAACGGTGTCCTCTCCTGGCAAGATCGAAGGTGGCGCCTCCCTGGCGGCGCCACCACCCTGGCAGCCGAGGGCGACGGGCTCCTGGTGGGGACCGACCAGGGCAAGGTCTACCGCCTCGGCTGAGCGGGCACGGCCCCGCGGCCGAGCCACTTGTTTGAGCAGGGTCCATGACAACAAGAGAGCATTCAGCCCCACTCGTCATGAAGTGAATGGCGAGACATCTTCTGAAGCCAGTCTTTGCCATTGACGATGTCAAATAGATTGACCTCGGTTCTTGAAGAAGCTGAGAGTAGTAATGACGAATGCTGTGTGTGGCGCGTAGGTCAATCAGCCCCGATTCGCGTCCGTGCGGTCGCCCTCGTCCCCTGACCCGAGCCGTCGCGCGTATGCCTTGCAGCGCCTTCCGGCACGCATCCCGCACCTCGGCCTTGGCGGCGGGCTCGGTCTCTCGATCGTTGCTCGCGTCGCCACGCTCCAGAAGTGGCGTTTCGCGTTGACGCCTGGCGACGGCCGCGGGCTTGTCGCCCAGTTGCGCGGGCCGGTGGTGTCAGGCGACCAGGGCCGCTCGCCAACCTCCGCGCTCAGCCGCCGATCTGCACGGCCTTGCCCACCCAGGCGTCCGAGTCCGCGGCGGTGACCAGGAAATCCGCCACGTCCGCCCGGGAGATCGAGCCGGGGACGGGGGCGATCTCCGCCCGCTTGACGTAGCGGCCGCGCGCCGGCCCATTCGTGAGGCGACCGGGGCGCGCGATGACCCACTCCAGGTCGGACGCCCGCGTCAGAGCTTCCTTCCGTTCGTGATCCTGCGACGGCAGCTTGAGGAGACCGTCCACCAGCAGGGTTCGGATGAACCAGCCCTGAAGCACGCGGCTTTCCCCTGTCCCGAGCGAGCTGAGCACGACCAACCGCGGCACCCCGTGGCGCTTCATCGCCTCGATCACGAGCGCGATGCCCGCCGAGACATAGGTCGGGTTCTCCTTGAACCCCGCGAGCGACGAGGGCGCCGCGGTGATGATCACGGCGTCGTGCCCCACCACCGCGGCATCCACGGTGGCGGCATCGTGAAAGCTCCCCGCTCGCCTCGTGAGCGACGCATGCTCGATCGTGAGCTTCTGGGGGCTGCGCGAGAACGCGGTGACGTGGTGGCCGCGCGCCAGGGCGGCCGAGACCGTGAGCGCACCAGTGCCCTGGGAGGCACCGACCACGAGCAGGCGGAGGGAGGGCATAGGACGTCCGGGGGAGGCGTGACGATGGACTGGCCCAGCGCAAACCGGACTCGACTGCTGCGAAGTGTAGCGAAGTCAGGTGGGGCTATCGAGTGGTTCGGGTGACGACGTGAGGGTGATCTGCACCCGGTTTCTTGGACACGAAACTTCGTGAGGGCCCGCGTAGGAACCACCGCTGCGGTCACTCGGCGAGAACGCGTGGACGAACGGTGGTCCTGCTCGAGCGGCCGCGAACGGTGGGTGCGCGACCTCATCCGCTCGACTGCATCCGACGACGCCTCGCCGGCAGATGGCTCGCCGTCCTGGCGGGGACGAGCACGGGGTGTCGCGGTGGGCGAGCGGCGTCTGCTTCGTCGACCCGGTGCGAACGACGCGTGCGACGATGACCCGTCGGAGACGTCGCGGGCTCGCCCGCAGGCAGGGACCTTCATGGACGACCGGGTGCTGCAGTTTCGACGAGGCGTGGAGGGGGCGGCGCATGAAGCTCCGTGGGTTCTGGTCTTCCGGGATGGTCGCCTCGAGCAGAGGGGCCTGTCCGACGGCGAGACGCCCGGGGCCGCGCTGAGCCTCGGCACGACCACGGCGGAACTCGTCGAGCGGGCACTGCGCCTGGCGCAACGGGTCCTGTCCTCCGAGATGCCGACGCGCGCCGGGGCGCGCGGGCCGACCGACACACTCGAGCTCGTGATCTTCGAGGGCGGCGTCTCGCGCGCTTCGACGTTCCGATGGGCCCAGGCGACCGAGCGCGACGCCGCCCTCGAGCCCGTGCCGGGCGAGCGGCCCTCGGAAGACCTCGACGCGCTGCGCACGCTCCTCAACTTGTTCGCGTGGCAGAGCGGCCGGCGGGGGCTGCGTCCCGTCACGCCCGACATTCCGGCGGCGCGCGTGCGGGCGGAAGCGCGCTCCATCGAGGAGACAATCCAGCGGCTCATCGAATCACCACCGGCGCGCCTGTCCGATCTCGAGCGCGTGATCGGCTCCTCGAGTTTCTGCTCCCTCCCGCACGACGCCTTCGGATGGATCACCCGACCGCCCCTCGAGGCCCCGGCCAGCGCGAGGTTCTCGAACGTGGTGATCCGCATCTCCGTGCAGTGCGCCTTCGACCCCCACCACGAGCGTCCGTACTCCCTCGACGACGGTCGCCTCGAGCGGGACCCCGCGCTCTTGCACTTCTCCCTCGGCTTCGCCGTCGACCGCGGGCCTTCGTCGCCTCGCAACCCGGTGGGTCAGGTTCTCGACCGCATCGGTGGGCCGGCCGTGGCCCTCGACGAGAGCCCGCTCGGTCCCGGCCGGCGATACGGTTCGTTCTTCTGCTTCGAGCCTGGCGACAACCTCTCCTGGTACGCCGCGCTGCCCGACTGGGCCCAACCGAGGTCCCCGGTCGAGGTGCGGTCGCGGTGGTTGGCCGAACTCGCCGCGTCGCTCCGGGCGGGCTGTGGCCACGATGAACTGAGCGCGTTCTTCGAGGCCCTGCCCGAGGGGCTCGGCGTCCGGCATCTCGGCGCGCAGGCGCGCGACGACCACCACTTCGTCTTCGAGCCGCGCATGGAGGCGCTCGCCTTCTGTCGAGCGATCGGGCTCGACGAGGCGCTCGCCCTCTCGGGCGACACCCACGCGCAGAACTGGGAAATCCACGTCACCGGCGGCCCGGCGGACGTGCACCGCCACGTGCTGCCTCGGCTGGGCTCGTGGGTCGTGGAGGCGACGCTCGATGGCCGGCCTCGGCCCCTCGACGAGGACGGTGTGCGCGCCCAGGGCTTTCCGCCCATCCACGACCTGCAGCACTGCGCTCCTTCTCGCGTGGGCCCGGTCCGAATCGCGCCCTCCGCCCGCCCTTCGTTCTCGAGGCGTGGACCCGCCGGCCCGGTCGCGGATGGAGGCGATGCGGGTGCGTGACCGGATCCGTGGCGCGTCGATGCGTCCCGGCGCCCGGTGACCGTGCCGCGACCTCGCGCCTCGACGCGTGGGCGCGAACCTGTGCCACTCGGGTCGAATGCGGGCTGCGCCGCGTCCAGGGTCGTCGGTCGACCTCCGGGCTGGGCTCGAGCGTTCCTGAGCGTCCGGTCCGAGGGGCCGACCCTTCCTGGAAGGTTCTCGAGACGCTTCCCCGAGGGTCCGACCCTTCCCGGACGATTTTGAAAACGTTCCCCCAAGGGTCCGACCCTTCCTGGAGGGTTTTCAAAACGTTCCCCCGAGGGTCCGACCCTTCCCGGACGATTTTTTCCGTCGGCGCCGCGAAACATGGGTCGGCGACCTCCGATGAGGGGCCTGCGCGGATGAACCGCGCCCCCGAGGAGATGCATAGGATGCCGACGTTCGACACCGACACCCCGTCCACCGACACCCCTTCCCCTGCGTACGGCGCGGCCCTCGACGAGGTCCGGGAGGTGCTCGCCGGGATGCCCGAGACCGAGGTGCAGCGCTTCACCACGCTCGACGCGAGCGCCGCGGCCGCCCTCGCCGAGGCCAGCGCGAGCAAGGTGTCCCCGTACCGCGCCGCCCTCGTCGCGCAGTTCGGCGCGGCGGCACGGAGCGCGCTCGACGAGCTGCCCCTCCTCGCGCGCGCGACGCGCCAGGCCGACATCGAGCTCGCGGCGTCGCAGCACCCGACCGACCTCTCCGCGATGCAGGGAGAGGTGCGCGCGGCCTATCAGCTCCTCGTCACGGACGCCGACTCGCTCGCGAACCGCAAGCTGCTCGACGCGCAGCGCCTCGAGTCGGCGCGCGACATCCAGGGATACCAAGCGCTCCTCAAGAGCACGCTCGTGCTCGTCAACGTCCTGCGCGACCGATGGCCTCAGCTCGTCGGCCACACGCCCCTCGGGCTCGAGGACCTCGACCGCGCCGAGATGTCCGCGCAGCGCATGTCCGCCGCCCTGGGCGACCGCGACCACGGCGTGAGCCGCGCCCCCGCGGTCGAGCTCCGTGCCCGCGCGCTCAGCCGGCTCGTGCGCGTCTACGAGGAGGTCCGTCGAATGGTGACCTTCCTGCGCTGGCACCAGGACGACGTCGACGCGATCACGCCGTCCCTCTGGGCGGGCCGCCACCGTCGGGGCCGCGCGCGCGACCTCGAGCCCGAGCCCTCGCCCACCAACGACATCGTCCGCGAAGGGCCGCTCGCCCCGGTCGTGCCGAGCCCCAACAACGGCGGGCCGCCGTTCAGCGCGTGAACCCCGGAGGTCCCCACGACCGCACCGGCGCGTTCCATGTCCCGAAGGGGTTCGAACGCGCCGAACTCGAACCAACGCTGGAGCACACCATGTCCCCGACCTTCCACCTCGGCGCCCGTCACGCGGTCAGCGGCGCCCGCGATCTCGGTCCCTTTCGTCTGCCGACCCACGACCTCCTCACCCACGCCGTCATCGTCGGCATGACGGGCAGCGGCAAGACGGGCCTGGTCACCGTCATGGTCGAGGAAGCGCTGCGCGCGGGCGTGCCCGTGCTCGTGATCGACGTCAAGGGAGACCTCCCCAACCTGAAGCTCGCGTTCCCATCCTTCGACCCCGCGACGATGGGCCCGTGGGTCGAGCCGGCCGCGGGCGACGCGGACGGAGTCGCCGACGAGCCCCTCGTGCGCGAAGCCGCCGAGATCCGGAAGAAGGGTCTGTCCGCGTGGGGGATCACGGCGGAGGAGCTCGCCGCGTACACCGCGGGGACGTTCGTCCGCATCGTCACGCCGGGCTCGGACGCCGGCGAGTCGCTGCATCTCCTCTCGTCGATGGAGCGACGCTCGCCCCGCTGGGACACCGACTTGCACGGTGCACGGACCATGCTGGACGCGGCCGTGTCCTTGGTGCTCCGGCTGAGCGGCCATCCCAGCATGCCGGTGCAGACCCGCCAGCATGCGTTCCTCTTCTTCCTCGCGGAGACGCGGCTGCGCAGCGGGCGGACCGCCACCCTCGAGGAGCTCGTGCCCGAGATCCTCGATCCTCCGATGGAGACCGTGGGCGCGCTCCCGGTGGAGATCTTCCTCGGGCACAAGCTGCGCGTCGAGCTGGCCGCCGAGCTGAACACGCTCATCGCGTCGCCCGCGTTCGCGGCGTGGCGCGAGGGACAGGATCTCGACGTCGGGCGCTGGATGGAGCCGGTCGAGGGCAAGACGCCCGCGACCATCGTCAGCGTCGCGCACCTCGACGACGACGAGCGCACCCTCGCGCTGGGCGTGGTGCTCGAGGAGGTGCTCGCCTGGGTGCGCAGCCTCTCGGGCACGGCGCGCCTCCGCGCGCTCGTGGTGTTCGACGAGGTCCGTGGCTTCCTCCCGCCGAATCCTGCGTGTCCGCCGACGAAGAGGCCGCTCGTGTCGCTCATGCAGCAGGCGCGCGCGTACGGGGTGGGCGTCGTGCTCGCGACGCAGAACCCGATGGACCTCGACTACCGCGCCCTCTCGAACGCGGGCACGTGGATGCTCGGGCGCCTCCAGACCGACGCGGACCGGGCGCGCGTGATGGAGGGCCTCGGCGAGGACCGAAAGACCAGCACGCTCGCGGAGATCGTCAAGAAGCTGAGTCCCCGATGGTTCGTGGTGCGCGAGGCCCGCAGTGAACAACCCTCGCTCCTCAACCCGCGCTGGGCGATGAGCTACCTCCGCGGGCCGATGACCCAGAGGGAGATCCGGCGGGCGAGGGCGGCGACGCCGGACCGCAAGGTGAGCTTCGACGCCGACCGGGTCGCCGTCGGGAAGAAGCCCGTGAAGCCGGAAGGGTGAACCGCATCGCGCCGCCGCCTCGATCGGACGCGGGGGAGCGCGCCGGTCGCGCCTTCCGAGGTCGCCGCAGACGACGGAGGGACGGTGGCGCGTGGAGCCGTACGGACGACGAGGGGGCGAGCGCGCTCGACGAGGCGCGGCGACCCCGGGGCGAGCCCGGGCCCTGCCCGCTACCGGCCGAGGCGCTCCCGCGCCGCGTGCTTCCCGGCGCCGACGGGCACGCTGCCGACCGCCCCCGCGAGCCCGAAGTTCGACGGCATGTCGACGTACACCGACTCCACCTGGCCCGGGGCCACGGTGTAGGTCTCGTGGAAGATCCCCACCGCCCCCGAGCCGCGGCGTGCGCCCGCGTTGAAGGCTCGCCAGGCCGGGAGATGGGCGTGTTCCGGGGCCCGGGCGTAGCGTTCGAGTTCGTCGAACGAGCGCCAGTACTGCACGACCATCACCACGCGACCCGATCGGTAGGTGCGTGCCCCGAGGAGCCCGAGCTGCGGCTGCTGCGCGAGCTCGCGCAGCATGGCGGGCATGGCCAGCGCGACGGGCAGCCACTCCCACACGCGCCAGAGCGTGTGGATCCGCATCCCGATCAAGAACGCGACGACGGGGGCCTGGACGTCGGCCATGTGCTTCTGGGTCATCGGGGCACTCCTTGGGGACGCGACCATCCTCGCCGAAGACGCGAGGGGCGGCTGCTACGCCGACGTCGCCTGGGCGAGCGCCTGCGCGAGGCGCGGGTGGACGAAGTCGAGGAACGCACGCGTTCTGGGCGGCAGGTGCCTCCCGCCGAGGTGGATGATGTGCATCGGCGTCTTGGGCGGCGCGTGGGACCCGAGCAATTCGACGAGCCGTCCTGCGCGGAGGGCTTCGTGGACCACCACGGTCGGCAGGCGGGCGATGCCGAGGCCGCGCTCCGCCGCCGAGCGAAGCACGACGAAGTCATCGCTGACCAGGCGGCCGCTGACGGGCACTTCGGTCGCCCTCGTCCCCTTGCCGAAGGACCAGGTCGTTCGCACCGCGGTGCCGAGCTTGGTGAAGCGCACGCAGTGATGGGTCGAGAGCTCGGAGGGTCGGCGCGGCGTCCCGTGGCGAGCGAGGTACGCGGGGCTGGCCACGACGCGGTAGGAGCCGCTGCCGACGAGCCGGGCGACGAGGTTCGAGTCGGGCAACGCGCCCGTGCGGATCGCGACGTCGAAGCGCTCGGCCACGAGGTCCACCTGCCGGTCCGTCAGATGGAGCATCACCTCGACGGCCGGGTGCGCCTCGAGGAACTCCGAGACGATGGGCGCGAGGAAGAGCTCTCCGATCGGCACGGTCGTCGTCACCCGCAGCTTGCCGCGCGGTTCGCGCTCCAGCTCCGCGACGGCCGACTCCGCCGCCTCGAAGCGAGCGATGGCCCCCTCGGCCTCCTCGATGAACGCAGCCCCCGCATCCGTGAGCGAGAGCGTCCGCGTGGTGCGCCGCAGGAGCTGGGCGCCGAGCTGCTCCTCGAGTTCCGCGACCTTCCGGCTGACGGTGGTCTTCGGCATGCCGAGCACGCGCGCCGCGCCCCGGAAGCTGCCGGACTGCACGACGCGCACCAGCACCAGGGCGGCGTTCAAGTCCACATGGCCCATGAACGGGACAGTCTGTCCTGGAGATTCGTTCTTGTCCCGTCACGCGCGCCCGCGGATCCTCCGCAACCGCGCCTTCCCGTCCCCCGCGCGCCTCCGGAGAAGATCCCCATGAAGCTCCTGACGTCGACCCCCCTTGGCAAGCTCCAGGTCCGAAACCGCATCGTCATGGCGCCCATGACGCGCAACCGCGCAGACGCGGCAGGCGTCGTCGGCGAACTGACCGAGCGCTACTACGTCCAGCGCGCGACGGCGGGCCTCATCATCACCGAAGCGACGAACATCTCCGCCGACGCGCAGGGCTACCCGTGGACGCCCGGCCTCTGGAGCGCGGAGCAGGTCGAGGCCTGGAAGAAGGTCACGGGCGCGGTTCATGCCGCGGGCGGGACGATCGTCGCGCAGCTCTGGCACACGGGGCGTGTCGGTCACTCGGACGTCCGCGGCGGTCGCGTGCCCGTGGCGCCGTCGGCGATCGGGATCCAGGGCCAGCAGCACTTCACTCCGACGGGACCCAAGAACTACGAGGTGCCGCGCGCGCTGACGAACGCCGAGGTCCGCGCGACCATCGACGACTACGAGCATGCGGCCCGCAACGCCAAGGCCGCCGGGTTCGATGGGGTCGAGCTGCACGGCGCGTTCGGGTACCTGCCGCACCAGTTCCTCGTGGACTCGGCCAACCAGCGCACCGACGAGTACGGCGGCAGCATCGAGAACCGTGCGCGCTTCGTGCTCGAGGTGATGGACCGCCTCGTGGGCGTGTGGGGGGAGGGCCGCGTCGGCATCCGCCTGTCGCCGACGCTGGCCTACAACGGCATGGCCGACTCGGACCCGCTCGCGACCTTCTCGTACCTCCTCGAGAAGCTGAACGCGCTGCCGCTCGCGTACTTGCACTTGATGCGCGCGACGCCCGACGCCGAGCGATTCCCCTCGTGGCCTCAGGACACCGTGGCGACCTTCGGTCCGCTCCACCGAGGGAATCTCATCGTCAATTCGGGCTACGACCGGGAATCCGCAGAGGCCGTGGTCTCCGGCGGCGAGGCTCACGCCGTGTCGTTCGGCGCGCCCTTCGTCTCGAACCCCGATCTCGTTCGACGGTTCGAGGTGGGCGCGCCGCTCGCCGCGGCGGACCGGGCGACGTTCTACCAGGGTGGGGCGACAGGCTACGTCGACTACCCGGCGCTCGAGGGCGACGCGCCCAAGGTCGCAAAGGGCTACTGGCTGGTCCAGGCGACGGTCGTCGATCCCGCGCAGTTCGGGAAGTACACCGCCGTCGCGGGTCCGCTCCTCGCGTCCTACGGGGGCCGCGTGCTCGCACGCGGCGACGTCGCGGAGGTCGTCGAAGGCACGGTGCCGCGCCGTCCCTACTTCGTCGAGTTCCCGAGCTACCAGGCCGCCCGCGCTTGTTTCCATTCCGCCGGATACCAGGAAGCCATCGCGCTGCGCGCCGGGGCCGCGACTTTCGACATCGTCGTGGTGGAGGGGACCGCGCCGTAGGGCCGTCGCGCGCACCTTCGCTGTCGCGTGCACCTTCGACGTCGAGGGCTGCTGCGCCGTCGCGCGCACCGGCGCGGTCGCGCGCACCGGCGCATCGACGAGGCGGGATGAATCAAGACGCGCGGGCTGCGTCGAAGCGGGCCCTCGGCGACCGTTCGAGGACCAGGGTCGCCCCGGGGAAGACCGCCCCTGGGGGCGACCCGGGGTGGCACGGTGTGGTGGGGTAGCATGGAGGGGTAGCATTGCGGGGTGCTCGAGGGTCTCGCGGGCGGGCGCACGGGTGCGTGCCTGTCCGTGGGTGCCTGTGATGTCCGCGAGCGTGTCATTCGAGCGCGGTATTGGGGGGAGGTCGAAGCGCTCCGGAGTGGCATTCTCGTCCGTCTTCGAGGGTGACGGACTTGACATCTCCAAAGTTGCTCTGTAGTCTTGCCACTCGCTGTCGAGTCGAGGCGTTCGTCTCCCCGATTGGCTGATTCGGTTTTGAATTGGGGCCGTTTTGGCGATTGTTCGGGGTGGAACGGGTG
>CAIKNO010000780.1 GCA_903828805.1 uncultured Sandaracinus sp.
GCGTCGGGGTCGGGCGCGCCGGCGTCGACGTCGGATGCGCCGGCGTCGAGCGCGCCGGCGTCGAGGGCGGGTGCGCCGGCGTCGGGGCGGGCGTCGCCGATGAAGCCGACCGAGGCGCGGAACTCGATCACGGCCGAGAACTGCTGGCACGCGCCCGACGCGTCGGGGGCCAGGTCGGCGTAGGTCCCGAGCAGCACGCGGGCCTGCTCGACGACGCTCTGCGGCACGCCCTCGGTGCGCCCGACGACGTCGAGCAGCTGCGTCTGCGTCACGCCGCCGCCGATGAACCCGTGAAGGTCGAGCGTCTCGGGGTCGATCTCGGCCCGCAGATAGGCGTCGGAGATGTCGAGCACGAAGTCCGCGTTGAGGATCACCACCGGCAGCGCGATGTCGAAGGGGCCGGCCTCGAGCACGCCCCCGCGGATCGTCGCGCCCCCGGTGCCCGACGTGGTCGGCTCGGGGTTGGGGTAGAGGGTCTGTCCCCGGAGCAGCAGGCCGTCGGCGCCCAGCAAGGGCGCGCCGGTGAGCCGGGTCAGCTCGACCGAGACGCAGCCGTCGTCGCGGAGCGAGTCGAGCCCGCGCGCCTGCAAGCCGAGGAGGATGAGCCCGTTGTTGATCGCGTTCTGGACCAGCGCGTCGAGGCGCAGACCCCCGACCTGCATCTCGATCAGCGGCAAGAGCGCGGCGAGCTGGTTGTCGATGCCCCCCCGGCCGTCGGGGGCGGTGTAGTCGCGGATGCGGCAGGTTTGACCGTTCAGCGCGTCGAGGTCGAAGCCCTCGGCGACGCGGCCGGGCCCCTCGACCTCCCGGGCGAACTGCAGCTCCCGCACGATCCACGTCTGCGCGGGGCTCGAGGTGCAGACCGTCGAGGGACCCTCGGGCGCGCAGCCGCTGCCGAGCGCCGCGAGCAGCCCCATGGAGGAGCCGAGGGCGCAGGGCGCTCGCCGTCGCGCGGCCCGCGTCGGGCGCGGAGCGTTGGGGCGCAGGGCCTCAGAGTTCGATGGCACCGAGGCTGTCCTCCGTGTAGCCGGCGTTCTGGCCGAACGAGGCGGGCAGTCCGTCGAGCATGGTGCGCAGCAGCGTGAGGCTGAGCTTGCACGCGTTGTCCGGTGCGGGGGAGCGCCAGTGCACGCCGGTGCGGAGCGCGCCGCACGCGCTGCCGGCGACGATCAGCGGGTAGTCCTCGAGGGTATGGGTGCGCCCGTACGACACGTCGGTCGTGCAGAGGATGGCGGAGTGATCGAGCAGTGTGCCGTCGCCCTCGACGACGGCGTCCATGCGGCCGAGGAAGTACGCGAGGTCCTGCATGATCGCGCCGACGATCATGTTCACCTCGCCCTGAGGATCGGGCTCGTCGTGCGTGAGCTGATGGTGTCCGCTCGTCGCGCCGGGGAAGAGCATGTTGTTGACCGGCTGCGAGTACATGTTGGTGAACACGCGCGTCTGGTCGCACGCGAGCGCCATCACGACGAGGTCGCTGATGAGGCGGTTCGTCGCCGACAGCTGCTGTCGGCCCTCGACATCGGGCAGGTCCATCGGCGCGTCGGGGCGCATGCAGGCCGCGTAGTCGGGCGGATCCGAGGAGAGCCGCGCGATCTGCAGCTCGATGGCGCGGATGCCCTCGAGGTGCTGGTCGAGGCGGGCGCGGTCGGCGCTGCCGAGCCGCGTGCCGAGCGTGGCCGCCTGGCCCCGCACGACGTCGAGGACCGACTGACGCAGCGCGAGGCGCGGGTCGGGACCGCCCGTCTCACCGGGGGCGCGGAACCCGGCGCCGAAGATCCGCTCGAAGAGCGCGGCGGGCGAGGTCTCCGGAGGATTCATCGCGTAGGGCCCGGAGTACGAGAGCCCCGAGGTGGCGCGCTGCACGCCGACCTCGAGCGAGGGGAAGCGCGTCTGGTCGCCGATGGCCTGCGCCACGATCTGATCGAGCGTCGGGCCGATGACCGTGCCGGTGCGCGCGACGCCGGGCTCCCCGACGGTGATGTTGTCGCCGACGAGCAGGCCCGCGGGCCCGGAGCCGTGCGGGTCGGTGTTCGGCGTGCGCACGTCGAGGCCGCTGAGCACCGTGAACTTCGAGCGCAGGGCCGCGAGCGGCATCAGCTGCTCGGAGAGCGCGTAGTCGGGGCCGGTCGTCTCCGGGATGAACTTGGAGGGCAGGGCGCCGTTCCCCCAGAACCAGATGCCGAACCGTCGCGGGAACACGCCACAATCGGCGCGGGCGCGGCCGGCGAGCGCCCGCATCGGCGGGTCGTGGAAGATCTCGAGGGCGGGCAGGCCGATGGTGACCACCGCGCCTCCGAGGAGGCCGCGCAGCAGCGTGCGTCGGTCGAGCGTGAAGCGGGACATCAGAGGGCCTCCGGTCGCGTGCTGCGGAACGTGGAGGAGAGCACGATGCGACGGAGCAGCGACTTCACGCGGTGGCCGTCGTGGAAGAACGCGTCCTCGAGCGCGAAGAGCGAGTCACGGTCGGCCTCGCCCGGCGCGTGTCCGAGCGCGTGGCGCAGCGTCGTCTGGACGAAACATCGATGAAAATCAGGGTGCGCGGCGATCCGCTCCGCGAGCTGCGCCGCGTCGTCGAAGGGGGCGCCGTCGAGCTCGCCCGCCGGATCGATGAGCGCGCCGGAGTCGAGGAGCCGCGAGGCGCCGACGCCGTCGAAGCGTTCGAGCCCGAGGCCGATCGGGTCGAGCTGGTCGTGGCAGGTGGCGCACGCGGCGTTCGCGCGGTGCTCGGCGAGGCGCTCGCGCAGCGTGCGGCTGGTCGTCGAGGGCTCGGGGATGGCGGTGTCCACCGAGACGGGCGGCGGCGCGACGAACTGGCAGAGGAGGGTCTCCCGGACGAACTTGCCGCGCAGCGTGGGCGAGCTGGACGTCGGGTGCGCCCACGACGCCAGCACGCTGGCCTGGCCGAGCAGACCACGGCGCTCGCCGTCGTCGGGCAGATGCACCGGGCCGAAGCCCTCGGCCTCGGGCGCCGGCACGCCGTAGAGCGCCGCGAGGCGCCGGTCGACGAAGGTGTCGCGGGAGAGCAGCAGCGCCGAGAGCGGAGCGTCCTGCTCGAAGACGTGATGCTCGACGAAGCGCAGCGTCTCTTCGCGTGCGGCGGGTCCGAGCTCCGGGCTCGCCGGCAAGAACACCAGAGGATCCTTCGACAGATCGGAGAGGGCGCCGAGGCCGAGCCAGTCGGAGACGAACGCGCGGAGACCATCGCGCGCGCGCGGGTCTTCGAGCATGCGGTCCACCTCGGCGCCGAGGCCCTCGTCGGAGTCGAGCGCGCCGGACGCGGCCGCATCGAGCAGCGCGGCGTCGGGGAGCGTGTCCCAGAGGAAGAACGCGGTGCGGGTCGCGAGCTCCGGGCCCGAGAGACGGCCCGAAGAAGCCTCGCCGAACGCCGGGCGGTACAGGAAATCCGGCGACTGGAGGATCGCGGACAGGCCGTACGCGAGGCCCTCGTGGAAGTCGTCGAGCACGACGGCGGCGCGGTCGGCGGTGGCGACGAGCGCGTCGAGCTCGGCGGAGGAGGGCTCGCGTCGGAACGCGAGGCGGGCGACCGGCGCGAGCGTGCTGCGCGCGCACGCGGGGTCGGAGACGGCGGTGGGCGTGCAGCGGACGAGGCGGCCGCGGGCGGGACCCTCGGCGACGACCTGACCGGCGACGGCGTAGGCCGCGCGCTCGTACTGCTCGACGCCCCGTCGCGAGAGCGCGCTCTGGGCCGCGCCGACCGCGCCGGACCCGTCGATGCGCACGTCCGGCTCGAGGGCGCTCGGCACGACGACGTCGGGGCCGAAGAGGTCCCGGACCGCATGCGCGTACTGCGTGCGCGTGAGACGAGAGAGCGACGCGGGACCGGCGGCCGCGTCGGGCACGGGCACGGCGCCGCGGGGACGCGAAGGCGCGGTGTCCGTGGCCGCGCAGCCGGCGAGCGAGGCCGCGCAGCCGGCGAGCGAGGCCGCGAGCAGCACCGCGCGCGCCACGCGGGCGACGCGCGGTCGCGGTCGAGGGGGATGGACGGGGGACAACGTGAACCTCCGGAGGCCGTGCGTCAGGGCCGCACTCCGCCTCGAGCGGCCACATTATCAGCGCGGGGGGCCTCGCATCAACGGTCCGCGCGAGGCCGCGCGCGCCGTCGCCCGACGAGCACCGCGAGCCAGGCCGTCAGGGCCGCGGCGCTGACGACCGCGCCCGCGTGGACCGCGGTGTTCCGGTACTCGAGGCGCAGCGTGTGCAGGCCCGCCGGGACGGGGACGGCCATGAACGCGTAGTCGGCGCGCACGAGGGGCACCTCGTGCCCATCGAGGGTCGCATGCCACCCGGGACACCAAGGATCGAGGACGACGGCGAGGCCCGCGCGCTCGGTCTCGAGGTCCGCCTCGAGCGCGTCGCGCAGGACGCGGACGGCGCGCGCCGGCCGCGCGGGACGCCGGGCGGCCGAGGGCTCCAGACC
>CAIKNO010000781.1 GCA_903828805.1 uncultured Sandaracinus sp.
GCGATCGCCGCGCCCGGATCGGGATACGCCGACAGGGGATACGCGGCCTCCACCGCCTCGGGGGTCAACCCCGCCTGCATCGCGAGGGACGCGAGCTGCGCGTGGTACCGGGCCTCGTCGGCGACCTCGCCCTGCTGTTCGGCGAGCGCGACGAAGAGCGTGCCCTCATCCCCATTCCAGCCGACGATGACCGGGACGTCGGCGACGTCGCCGGACGCGACGCGGTCGCGGAACTGACCGAGCAGCACGCGGCCATCGACGTGCGGCCCGAAATACCCGGAGCCGCCTTCCCACGCGGGGCTGTCCGAGGCCGTCGCCACCGCGGCCCGGACCTCGGCGAGCGAGAGCGCCCGCATGCACCCCGCGACGTCCGCTGCCGTGCTGCAGCCGGCCCCTTCCACGATCGCCGACGCGGCGGCCGCGAGCGTGTCGTGCGAAGGCAGCGTGGTGTCGCAGTAGCCGCTCTGGACGATGGCGCGCTGGAACAGCCCGCGGCTGTCCGGCGCCACGAGGTGCTGACAGACGGACTGGCCCCCCGCGGACTCGCCCGCGATCGTCACGCGGTCGGGGTCCCCTCCGAACGCCGCGATGTGCTCGCGCACCCAGCGCAGCGCGAGCTGCTGATCCTGCAGCCCCTCGTTGCCGCTCGCGCCGAGCGCCTCGCTCGCGAGGAAGCCGAAGCTGCCGAGGCGGTAGTTCATGCTGACCACGACGAGGCCCTCGGTGCGCGCGAGCACGTCGCCGGCCGTGCCCCCGTCGGCCTGCACGCCCTCGCCGAACACGAAACCGCCCCCGTGGATCCACACGAGCACGGGCGCGCCCGCGGCGGGACGCGGCGAGGGGGCGTGGACGTTGAGGAAGAGGCAGTCCTCGGACCCGGAGGCGCCGAGGCCGAAGCCCTCCTGCGCGCACGCGCTGCCCTTGGAGATCGCGTCCCGCACTCCGTCCCACGCCGAGTGCGGCTCGGGGGCGCGCCAGCGCCGCTCGCCCACCGGCGGCTCGGCGTAGGGGATCCCGAGGAAGGCCTGGAACCCATCGCCCTCGATGCCGCGCACGGTGCCGACCCCGAGACGCACCTCCGGCGGCGGTGTCACGCCAGCATCGGCACCTGCGCCGGCGCCGGCGTCGACCGTCATCATCGGCAGCGACGCGGCGTCACACGCCGACAAGAACAGCCACGAGCCGACGAGCAGGGCGCGCGACATCAGGGACCGACCTGACCGCCCGCCACCCACGCGTCGATGATCGCCTGCACCCGGGCGCGCTCGTCGAGCGGACGGATGCCGCCGCCGGTCGGCATCGTGCCGTTGCGGATGCGGTCGGCGGAGCAGGCGCCGGAGGTGCTCGACGCGCCGCACGCGACGCTCATGCGCTGGGACTCGGCGTACGCGGCCGTGAGGCTCGACTGCGCGAAGCGGACGCCGCCGCTGCTGCCGGTCGAGTGGCAGGGGCTGCAGTACCGGACGAGCTCCGTGTGCACCTGCGCCCAGGTGACCATCCTCGGGCCCGCATCCACCATCATCGGACCCGCGTCCACCATCATCGGACCCGCGTCCACCGCCGGCGGGCCCGCGTCGACCATCATCGGGCCCGCGTCCACCATCATCGGGCCGGCATCGGGCTCCATCGCGCCGGCATCGGGCTCCATCGCACCCGCGTCCACGTCCATCGCACCCGCGTCCACGTCCATCGCGCCCGCGTCCACGTCCATCGCACCCGCGTCGTCGGAGACCGAGGCGTCCACGTCCATCGCGCCCGCGTCCTGCGCAGGGGTCGAGGCGTCGTTCTCGGGGACGCTGGTGGAGTCGCAGCCGGACAGGGCCAAGCAGAGGCCGAGCAGGGAGAAGAGCGTCGAAGATCGCATCGTGTTCCTCGTGACGGTGACGGAGACGGTCGAAGAGAGGCCGCGACTATAGAACGGGCGGTCGACTTCGCACGAACTTCGCGCGCGCGTGCGCCAGCTCGCCCGGACCGTACTACCCTCCCGCGGTGAGCATCCCTGCCGAGGGCACCGTCGAGCGCTGGGCGTGGGACTACGTCCTGTCCACCGCGCTCTCCCACAAGCTCTCACCGCCCCCGGTGCCCGAGGCGTGGGAGCCTGCCCCGCCGGCGCGTCGCCTCGACGCCCCGGGACGCCCGCCGGAGCTCGTGGCCTCGACGCGGAGGAGCAAGACCCCGAGCGTCGGGGCGTTGAGGGACCCGAAGCGCCGCGCGGAGCTGCTGCACGTGTTCCTGCACCACGAGGTCCAGGCCGCGGAGCTGATGTGCCGCGCGTTGCTCTGTTTTCCGGATCGCGAGCCCGCCTTCCGCCGGGGCCTGCTTCGGGTCGCCCTCGACGAGACCCGGCACGCCCGGATGTACGACGCGCATCTCCGCACCCTCGGCGCCCACTACGGAGCCTTCCCGGTGCGCGACTGGTTCTGGGAGCGCGTCCCTTCGGCCACCGATGCGGTCGGCTTCGTCGCGATGCTCGGCGTCGGCTTCGAGGGCGCGAACCTCGATCACACGCTGCGCTTCGCGGCGATGTTCCGGGCGGCCGGCGACGAGGCCGGAGCGGGCCTTCAGGAATCGGTCGGCGAGGAGGAGATCCCCCACGTGCGCTTCGCTGCGCGGTGGCTCGCCGAGTGGACGGGCGGTCTCGACTTCGGCCGCTGGCTCGACGCGCTCCCCGCGCCGCTGACGCCCCTCGTGATGCGCGGTCGTCCGCTCGACACCGCGCGGCGGCTGCGGGCCGGGCTCGACGCCGACTTCCTCGCGCGGCTAGAGGCCTGGGAGCCCTGAGGTGCGACGGGCCTGGGTCCTCAACTTCGATGCGGAGGACGAGCTCGAGCGAGGCCCGCGGCACACCCCGGGACGCGCGATGCAAGCCCGCTTGCTCGACCTCGCGCGGCAGGTCGCGCCCAGCCTCGGACCCGGAGCCCGGGTGCTCGCGCCCGCGCTCCACGAGGCGGGCGAGGGCATCGAGCGCACCCACGCGTGGTGCCCCACGCCGCGGGCCCTCGCGGCGCTCCGGCGCGCCGGTCTGACCCCTCCTGCGGCCCCCTCGTTCGACATCCTGCGGCGGGTCAACGAGCGAGGCTTCGCGTTCGCGCTCGCGGGGGACGAGCTGCCCGACGTCCATCGCGCAACGCGCCTCGACGAGCTGGAGGCCCTCGTCGGACGGCGAGGACCCACCGGACGATGGCGGCTCAAGCGAGGCTTCGGCGTGGCCGGCCGCGGGCAACGCCCCGTCGAGGCGGGCACGCTCGGCGCACCAGACCGCGCGTGGGTCGAGGCCTCGCTCCGCCGGGGCGCCCTCTACGTCGAGCCGGAGGTCGAGATCGACCGAGAATTCTCGGTGCACGGATGGGTCGGCCGCGGCGTCTCGTTGCGCTCGATCCGCGCCGCGACCGTGGTCGATCGCGCGTGGGTCTCATCGACCCTGGCAGCCGACCTCGACCCGCGCACCGAACACGCCCTCACCGACGCCGCGCTCCGGGTCGGTCGCGCCCTCGAGGACGCGGGCTACCACGGGCCCTTCGGCGTCGACGCGTACGCGTGGTCGGGCGGGCTGCGGACGCTCTCCGAGATCAACGCCCGCTACTGCATGGGGTGGGACGCGCGGGACGGGTGGGACCCGCCCTGACGCGCCCGCGGACTCACTGCATCAGCTGGGTGATGCCGGCCTCGATCGTCGACTGCTCCGACGGCGAGAAGCCCTCGTGCTCCCACGTGATGCGGCCGTCGCGGCCGACCCACACGCTGAACGGCGCGCTGCGGCGCGGGTTGAGCTGGGTCGTCAGGCGCGTGTCGAGGTCGGTGACCACGTCGTACGTCACGCCCAGACGGCGCGCCGCCGGACCCGCGCGCGTGATGGTGCTCGCGTCGTCCATCGAGACCGCCACCATCCGGAGGCCCCGCTCGCGGTACCGCTCGTAGAGGCTCTGATAGAAGGGCAGCTCCTGACGACACGGCACGCACCAGGTCGCCCAGAAGAGGATCACCACCGGGTTCTGCCCGAGGAACTCCGACATCCGGAACGGATTCGAGGTCGGACCGCCCACGGCCGCGGGAAGCTGGAACGCCGGCGGGCGGCCTCCGACGCGCGCCGACACCGCGACGGGCATGAGCGCGAGCCCGAGGACGAGCACGGCGGGCAGGAGGGCGAAGAGTCGGCGGATGGGCATGGCGCGCAGACGCATGAGAGGACCTCTCGATTCGATGTTCAGAGCCGACCGACGAACTGGACCAGCGCCCCCTCGAAGGGAGGCACGTCGCGGCACACGCCGCCCGAGCAGAGGCGACCGCCGGGGGTCGCGCCGACGAAGGCGCGCACGAACGTCCCGGGGTCGAAGTTCCACCGCAGATCGAGCGACGGGTAGAGGTCGCCCACGCCGTAACGGGCCGCACGATCGGCGATCTCGTCGGCCTTCTCGTCGTACCAGCGCAGCGCGACGGTCGCCGCGAAGGGCACGCCCCAGCTGTAGGTCACGCCCACGCCGCCCTGATCGAAGCCGTACACGTCGAGGAAGATGCGCTCCTCGAAGCGGGCGTGATCGAGGGAGACCTCGATCGAGTGATCACCGCTGCCGAGCGTCAGCTCCGCGCGGCCGTGCGCGAGGCGCCGGTCCAGGTCGCCCACGCCGATGGAGGCGGGCTGCGGGTCGTGCAGATAGGTCTCCTGCCGGAAGCCCCCCGTCAGCTCGAGGCCCCAGTTCACCTCGTCGCCGTACTCCTGCCGACGGGTCAGGGTCGCCCAGCTGTGCGAGACGAGGATGCCGTCCCACGGGTCCTCGTCGGCGGCCTCGCCGAGCCCGTAGAGCGAGGAATTCACCGAGAAACTCCAGGGCCCGGGCAAGAACGCGTAGTCCACGCGGAGCGATCCGCCCCGCTGGTTGCCGATCGCGCGCACGCGCTGCGGGCCGTCGCTGACCTCGAGGCTCGGCGGCGCGGAGTAGACGCGCCACGCGTTGCCCTCGACCAGGCTCGGGGCGACGAGGAAGTCTCGGTAGTCCTTCCACTCCGCGAGCACCGTCAGCCCCTCGACCTGCACCTGGGCCGACGCGTAGACCGCGCGACCGAACGAGAGCTGCTCGGGGTCGTCTCCGAACGTGACGGAGCGCCGCATCCCGTTCGCCTCGGCGTAGAGCGAGAGCGCCCCGTCGAGCAGCGAGGGGGCCTCGAAGGTCCACCCCGCGACGTCGACCGCGCGCCCGCGCGCCGCGCCGCCCGCGTCGTCGGCGAACCACATCCGGAGCGCATGCCCCGAGACCGCGATCGACGAGTCGGGGAGCGTGACGCCCGCCGTCGCTGCCGCCACCACGTCGTCCCGCTCGCGCAGGATCACCAGCGTGCGCGGATCCTGGTTCTGCGGGTTCGCGACGCCCCCGTGCAAGCGGAAGCGGAACGCGCCGTCGTCGTAGCGCACGTGCCCGCCGCGCAGCGACGTGTCCACGCCGAGCAGGTCCACCTTCCGGAACGCGAGCGCGATGCCTCGCCCCAGCACGAGCTGCGCGTCACCGCCCTCGAGCGTCCAGTCGCCGTGCTCCCAGCGCAGCGTCACGCGCTCGGGCCGCAGGTCCCAGTCGAGATAGCAGTACGCCTCGCGCGGCGTGCCGACCGGGCAGGTGCCGGTCACGCGCTGGGACGCCGCCCAGGGCACGTCTCCGACCGCGAACGGCAAGAAGCCATCGATCCGCATCTCGAGCCGGAGCTCGTCGCCCTGCAGCGCGAGGTCGAAGCGCTGCGCGATCGAGAAGAAGTCGTCGTCGAGCGGGTTCGAGTCGAAGTTCTGACCGCGGTAGCGCGCGGTCGTCGTGCTCGTCATCGAGAACGTGGAGGCGCCGAACACCGGCAGCTCGAGCGTCAGATCGTCCGCACGGGCCGCCGATGGGCCGAGGCCCCCGACCGGCAGTGATGCCAGCACGGGGGCCACCAGCGCGGAGAGCGCCGCGATGAGCGCGACTCGCTTCACGAC
>CAIKNO010000782.1 GCA_903828805.1 uncultured Sandaracinus sp.
CCGCCCGCTGCCGCCGCCGGCGCCTCCGCCCATCCCCCCGACGAGCGGACGCAGGGTCCGCATCAACCGGCCCGCCGACACACCGCCCGTGGCCGCGCCGCCCCGACCGCCCGCGCCCCCGGCGCCCCCGGCGCCGCAGAAGGAGCCGCCCGCTCCCCCCCCGTCGGAGTACATCCCCGCGTTGCCGCCATTGAGCGCGGCCAGCAGCGGATCCATCGAGAGCAGCCCCGCGCCCCCGGCATACCGCGAGACGGTGGAGCCCACGCCGCCGCCCGGGCCCGCCGTCACGCCCCGCGCGGAGACGTCGATCGTGCCGGCCACTGTGATGTCGCCCAGCGCGAGCACGACCAGCGGCAACGAGCCCGCGACGGTCAGCGTGGCGCCCGCGTCCACGGTCAGACTCCGCACGGCGGCGACGCACACCGAGCCCCCGCCGGACTGCATCACCACCGACGCGAGGCCGAAGCCCGAGCAGTCGGCCGAGCCGGTGTTCCACGTGGTGTTGGTGCTGATCCCCACGTCCCCGCCGTCCCGGAACTCGCTCGAGGGCACGTTCGAGGGCGTCACGACGCGGCAGTGAGGCGTCGGCATCGCGGCACATCCGAGCGCGCACGTGGTGGGCACCCACGCGGTGCCGCTGCACGTCTCGAGGGACATCTCCCCCGGGGCGCATCGGGTCTGGCCCACCGCGCACAGGGGCGGGACGTAGGCATCCACCGGCGGGACGTACGCGTCCACCGGCGGCACGTACGCGTCCACCGGCGGCACGTAGGCATCCACCGGCGGGATGGTCGCGTCCACCGGCGGCCCGGCGTCGGGCTCGCCGCCATCGAAGGATGCGTCCGTGCGCATGGAGGCATCGAGGTCGGGCGTCACGGCCGCATCGGCCCCGGCGTCCCGAGGTTCCGGCAGCACCGTGTCCACGAGAGGACTGCGGTCGAGGGCGCACCCCGTCGCGAGCATCGCCACCGCCCAGACCGCACGACCCAGCGCACCGCTCATGGCCGGGACGCTAGCACGTCCGCCCGAGGTTCCCGCGCGTGGAACACCCTGGCCCGACCCCGGCACCGGACCGTCACCCCGCGCTCCGGCCGGGGGTGGTCCGCCCGCCGGGCCCGCGGGCGTGGACCCTCGGAGCGCCGGCGCGCGTCGGCCCGGGACACCTCGAGCCAAACGTCCAGCGCTCGATCGTGCGCCGCGGGGATCGGAGCGCCGGCGCGCGTCGGTCCGGGACACCTTCGCCCGGCACGCCCCGTCGGTGTCGCCGGAAGGAACCCGCCCGCTCGGAGTCCTCGGCCGCTTGTGCCAAGCCCCGCGGCGCCCACGTGCAGAGGACGGTGCACGCCACTCCCCGAACCGAACGCGAGACACCGATGAGCACGGCCGGGCTGGCCGCGGCTGCCGCCGGCGTCGTCCGGCCCAGCCCGGGCGCGCCCGGGGAATCGCCCACCGGCTCCGATCGCCTCGGGCTGCACCGCGCCGAGGTCGAGCGCACGTACGGGCTCACCCGGTTCTTCTACGACGCGTGGTTCCGGGTCGACGCCGAGGGCCACGAGCACCTGCCCCTCGACGGCCCCGCGCTCCTGGTGGCCAACCACGGCGGCATGTTGCCCGCCGACGCGGTGATGCTCTGGCACGATGTGCTGCGCCACACCGGCATGGCGCGCGTGCCCCGCATCGTCGCGGACCTCTTCGTGCCGCGCCTGCCCTTCCTGTGGACGTGGGGCAGCCGCTGCGGGGCCGTCGACGGCTCCGACGCGACGCTGGACTACCTGCTCCGGCAGGGCGAGCTCGTCGTCGTCTTCCCCGAGGGCGCGCCGGGGATCGGCAAGCCGCGCCGCGAGCGGCACCAGCTCCGGCCGTTCCGGGTGGGACATGCCGAGCACGCGATCCGGCATGGCGTGCCGCTCGTGCCGGTCGGCCTGATCGGGCCCGATGAGCAATGGCCCGAGCTGACCCGCCTCCACTGGTTCCACGCGTTCGGGGCGCCCTACCTGCCGGTGCCCATCCTGCCGCTGCCGCTGCCGGTCCACTACCACGTGCGCTACGGCCCGCCGATCGAGACCCGCGGCCGCTTCCGACCCGAGGACGCGTTCCGGCCGAAGGTCGTGGCCGCCCTCGCGCAGGAGCTCCACGACGCGGTGCAGGGCCTCGTCGACGAGGGCGTCCGGGCGCGGCGAGGACCCTTCCTCTGATGCGCGTGCTCCTCGTCGGCGGGGGCGAGGCGCTCGGACGGATCCTCGCGCGGCGCCTGCTCGCCTGCCCGCCGGTCGAACACGTGCTCGCGGTCGAGCCTCTGGGCGGCTGCGCGCACGCGCCGCACCCGCGCCTCGGGCGGCTCTCGGTGCCCCTCGCGCGGCCGCGCAGCGTGCGCGATCTGATCTTCGACACCGCGCGCGATGCGGGCATCGACACCGTGGTCAACGCGGTCATGCACGGGGGACCGCTCGTGCCCGGAGGGCCCGCGACCGGACCGGAGCACGCGGCGTTCACCCGCCTCCTGCTCACGTCGGTGGAGGGCCTCGAGGGCGCGCGCCGCTTCGTGCACCTCAGCGCGGCCGCCGTCTACCGCGTGGGGCCCGACCAGCCGTCGATCGTGACCACCGCGCACCCGCTCGACTTCTCCGCGGGGGCCAGCGGGCGGACCCGGGCGCTGGTGGAGGCCGACCTCGCGGTGTGCGCCCGCATGGGCCTGTCGCGCGTGGACATGATCGTCCTGCGGCTCGCGCCGCTCGGCCTTCCGCGGGCGCTCGAGGAACGAGCGCGGGCCTGGTCGCTGCGGGCCCTGGGACACGACCCGATGAGCGAGCGGCTCTCGCTCACAGGCGCGGCCGACGCGGTGTGCCTGGCGCTGCAGGAGGGCGGCCTCGGGGTGCGCCACGCCGCGGGCTCCGACGTCCGGCCGCGCTCTCACGCCTCCGCCCGGGACCTGCCCGTGCCCGGGCCGCTCTTGCCCCTGCTGCTCCGGCTGCAAGGTTGGCGGAGGTCCTTTCCGGCGGAGCCCGAGGACCCTCAGCGCGCCGTGTGGAGCGCGGTCCTCGAGCCGACCCGCCCGGACTTCGCCGGCCCGGAGAGACGAACGCCCGAGGACCCGGCTCACGCGCCGGCGAGAGGCGCAGGCTCGCGGGCCTGGGAGCGACGCGCGACGACGAACGAGACGCACGCGCCTCCCCGAGGCCGGGCCTCGGCCCAGGCGCGCCCCCCGTGCGCTTCGGCGATGCGGCGCACGAGCGAGAGCCCGAGCCCGAGCGAACCGGCGCTCGCCCCCGCCCGGCGCTCTCCGCGGTAGAACGGGTCGAACACCCGGTCCTCGTCCCCGGGCGCGAGCCCCGGGCCCTCGTCGAGGACCGAGAAGCGCACGTCGTCGGCGTGCTCGGAGACGACCAGACGCGTCGCGCCTCCGGCGTGCCGGCGCGCGTTCTCGAGCAGGTTCGCGAGCGCGCGCCCGAGCAGCGTGGCGTCCCCCTCGAAGGGCACCGAGTCGGCGTCGCTCTCGAGCAGGTCGAGCGGGAGCCCCGCCCGCTCGAGGGCGCGCACCGCGACGTCGAGGGCTTCGAGCGGACGCACGTCGAGCGCGGCGAACGAGAGGCGCGAGCTCGCGAGCAGCTCGCCCACGAGATCGTCGATCTCGAGCACCTCCTGCTCGAGCTCGTCGAGCGCCTTCGGGGAGGCGGGCTGGCCGGCCTCCGCCGCGTCGCGCGCGGTCTCGAGCAGAATGCGAATGTGTCCGAGGGGCGTGCGGATCTCGTGGGAGACCGCCGCGAGCAGTTCGCGCTGGTCGCGCAGCTGCCGCTCGATGCGGCACGCCATCTCGTCGATCGCGTCCGCGAGCACCGCGAACTCTCCGACCCGATGAGGACCGAGGCGCACGCGGCTCGAGAGCCGCCCCTGCCCGATGTCCCGGGCCACGCGCACGACGTGGCCGAGCGGCCGCGCGAGGCGCCGGGCGATGACGCCCGAGAAACCCCAGAGCGTGGCGAACGCGACCCCCAGCCCCAGCAGCGCCAACCAACCGCCCCGGGGGCTCTCCGCCTCGGAACACACATCGATGCGGCCGACGACCTGGCCCCCGCGCTCGACCGGCGCCGTCAAGCGCGGCTGCGCGCACCCGCCCGCCCCGAAGCGAGAGAGCACCCGCCCGTCGGGGTCGCGCAGCACGACGTCCACGCCGAGCTCGGCGCTCGTGCGGCGCGCCAGCGCATCGCGCGCGGCGGGGTCGTCCCACACCTCGGCGTAGCTGCGCCCGACGAAGTGCCTGAAGCGGTCCCAGTCGCGCCGCCAGTCTTCGATCCCCGGCATCGCGAGCGACAGCACGATCCACACGCTGGCCCCCGTCGCGATGATCGACGCCCCGAACCACATGAAGATCCGACGATGCAGCCGCGCGCGGATGAAGCGCGCGAGCCCGGTCGTCGGCGTCACTCGATCCCCGGGGCGTTCTCGCGGGAGAGCACGTAGCCGACGCCGCGCACCGTCTTGATGCGCTGGGGAGGATCGTCGCCGAGCTTCTTGCGCAGGCGGGAGATGTGCACGTCGACCGTGCGCTCGCCGACGACGACGTCGTCGCGTCCCGCCTCCGCGAGCAGCGCGTGCCGCGGGATGACCCTGCCCGCCCGCCGCAGCAGCGCGACGAGGATGTCGAACTCGAGCCCGGTCAGCTCGACCGACGCGCCATCGACCGACACCTCGCGGGTGCCCAGGTCGGCCACGATGCCGGCCTCGCGCAGGACCTGGGCGCGGGCGTCCGGTCGCCCTCGGCGCAGCACCGCCCGCACCCGCGCGAGCAGCTCCCGCGGCGAGAACGGCTTGGCCACGTAGTCGTCGGCGCCGAGCTCGAGGCCGACGATCCGGTCGGCCTCGTCGCCCCGCGCGGTCAGCATGAGGACCGGGATGTCACCCCGCTCCGCACGGATGCGCCGGAGCACCTCGAGGCCGTCCATGCCGGGCATCATGATGTCGAGCAGGACCACGTCGAACGCCCCGGACTGCCCACCGCCGAGCGCGGCGAGGCCCTGGGCCCCGCTGGCCGCGTAGGTCAGCGAGCCGCCGTTCTGTCCGAGGTAGGCCTCGAGCAGTTCGAAGAGCCGGCGGTCGTCGTCGATCAGGAGGACGCGGATCACTGGAAGTAGGGCGAGGGGGCCGACACCCCGGACGGGGGGGCCGCGGGGGCTTCCTCGAACGCCGGACTCGGCGTCGTGGTCGCGGCCGACGGGCTGCCGCCGCCGAGGCCATCGAACCAGAACCGGAACCCGGCGCCACCCACGAAGCCCGTGCCGCCGACGCCGAACGTCAGGTCGGGCCTCGGATCGCTGGAGTCGGGCCACACGTTCGCGACCGCGCCGACCTGCAGGTTGATGGCGCAGCGGTCGTCGAGCCGGTGCTCGAGGCGGGCGTCGAACTCGATCGAGAGCCCGCCGAAGCTGCGGAGCTCCGCGCCACCGAACCCGCCCGCGGACACGCCGTTGACGAGGCCTCCGACGCGGCCGCCGAGCTGGAAGTTCGTCGTCTCGGAATCGGCGACCGTGAAGAACACGCCCGCCGCCGCCGCGAACGACGGCTCGAGCACCCCGCCGTCGGGGAGGTTCATCGAGAGGCCGACGATGAAGTCGAGCTCCACCCGGCCCAGGCCCACCGAGAGCGCGAGGCCGCTCGGGCCTCCGAGCGCGGCGTCGGCACCGAACGCGGGCCCGCGCACGTCGTACGCGTGGGCACGACCGGGCACGCCTGCCGCGGCCAACGCACCGAAGAACAACCCGACCAGCACTGCACGCGAACTTCGAAGCATGGATCCTCCGTGGGGCTCCATGCTCCCGTCCCGGCCGGTCGGAAGCCAAGAAATCGGCCGTCCGCGGCCAGGGTCAGGCGGTGCCGTCGAGGTCCGGGCCCTCGGGCCGCGGCGCCGCCACCTTGGGCCCGAACGCGTATGCCAGGCCGATCGAGGCCATGTACAGCGTCACCAGCGGGATCAGCATCAGCATCTGCATCCCGACGTCCCCACCGGGCGTGAGCAGGGCCGACGCGATGGCCGCGAGGACCACCCACCACCGCGAGAAGCCGAGCAATTGCCGCCAGTTCACCACGCCCGCGAACGCGAGGAAGGTGATGACCACCGGGACCTCGAACGTGATGCCGAACGCGAGCAGCAAGCGCGTCGAGAAGTCGAGGTACTCGGCGAGCATGATGGTCGGCTGCACGCGGAGCTGCGAGTCCGGGAGCATCCCCGCGAAGGACAGCAAGGTGTCGAAGGCCGGGCCGAGGATGGCGACGTACCCGAAGAACGCGCCGCCGATGAAGAAGAGCGCCGAGGCGAGCACGAACGGGATCGCGTAGCGCTTCTCGTTGCGGTAGAGGCCGGGCGCGACGAACTGCCAGAGCTGGTAGAACGCCCACGGGCTGCCGAAGAGGACGCCGCAGATCATGGCCAGCTGCACGTAGGCCATGAACGGATCGACGGGGTTGGCGAAGTGCAGCTGCGGCTCGCCGAACCCTCGGTGCACCCACGCGGTGACGAGCGGCCGGGTGAGCAGGTTGAGGATCTGCTCCTTGAACGCCCACGCGAGCGCGATCCCCGGCAGGAACCCCCAGAGCGAGCGCACGAGGCGGTTGCGCAGCTCTCCGAGGTGCTCGAAGAACGTCATCTCGACGTCGTCCTCGGGCTCGACCGCGGCGCGGGCGTCCTTCTCGAGACCCTTCAGCTTGGCCGGTCCGCCCATCAGCGCCCTCCCGAGGGGCGTTCGGCCGGCACGGGCATCGCGGCCTGGGCGTCGCGGTGATGCGCCTCGGCCACGTCCACGCCTTCGGGCGGCGCCTCCATGCGGCGCTGCGCATACGTGAGCGAGGCCGCCGACATCGGGAACCCGGCCGCGCCCGTCGGGGCGCTGCTGTCGGGCGCGTCGGGCGCGGTGGGCTTGCCGAGCGGCTTGCCCACGGGCTTGCCCAGCACGAGTCCGGCGGCCGACGCCGGGCCCGCCATCGAGAGGATCTTCTGCTTGCGGAGGTCGGCGAGCTCCTTGAGCTCCTCGTCGCGCAGGAAGTCGTCGAGGCCGGTCGACGTGCGCAGGTCCTCGGCCGCCCGACGGAACTGCCGGTAGGACTTGGCCGCGGTGCGCAGCATCGTCGGGAGCTTGTCGGGGCCGACCGCGATCAGCACGAGCACCGCGATGAGCAACATCTCGCCGAAGCCGATTCCGAACATGGGCGACGAGGATGTAGCAGAAAACGAACGACGGGGGTGGGTGAGCCGCCCCCGCTCACGCCTTGGGCGGGCCGAGACGCTCCACGGCACGTCGCACGACCTCGAGGTCCCGGCGCTGGGCCTCGAGCCCGGCTTCGAGCCGCTGCCGTGCGTCGGACCGCACGTTGCGCTCCCGACGCTGCGCCTCGCGCGCGTCGCGCAGCAGCGCGTCCAGCGAAGGTCCAGTCGGGTCCTCGACGGACGCCGCGGCGGCCACGGAGACGGCCGCGTCCGCCCACGCCTGGGCCCCCACGCGGACCTGCTCCGCGCTCGCGATCACGAGGCTGGCCCCGCGGGCCTGCTCTTCGGTGACGCCGGCGAGCTGCTGCGCGGCCTCGGCGATCCGTCCCACGGCGTCGGTGATGGCGGCGCTGCCCTCGGCCTGCTCCTCCGTCGCCCGCAGCGTGGCGCGGACGCGATCACCGACGCCGACCGAGACGTCCAAGAGCACCCCGAGCTCCGCCCCGAGACCCGCGAGCGCCTCGGCGCTCACCCCTCCCTCGACCGCTCCCCCGGCCTGCGCCGACGCCTCCCGGCCGACTGGCGGAAGCCCGAGCCGGGCTTCGTCCTGCAGCGCCTCGAGGCGCTCGGTCAGCTGGGCGACTCCGTGCGCGGTCTGCTCCGAGAGCGCCGAGAGCCCCGCGGCGAGCGCGGCGAGGTCACCCCCGTCGTCGCCCGCGCGGGCGGCGAGGATCGACGCGTTGAGCGCCGCGAGCTCCGCGCGGTCAGCGAGGGCGACGAGCGACTCGAGGGGATCCTGCAACGCGGCGAGGCGACGCCCGAGACCCGCCACGACGGCGCGGGCCTGGTTTCCGCCCGAGCGCGCGCGCTGCAGCTCGTCCTCGGCGGCCCGGAGCAGGCGGGTCGCGCGCCCGGCCCCCGCCGACACGCGCTCGGTCAGCTCGAGCGTGTCGGCGGCGTTGGTCTTCACCTGCTCGAACATCGCGTCCATCTCGTGCACGGCGCTCGAGGTCTCCTCGGCGATGAGCGAGAGCGCATCGATGCCGTCCGCCGCCTCGCGGATCGAGCCCGCGAGATCCTCCATGGAGCCGATCGTGTCGCGCAGCCCCTCGACGATCGAGGTCTCGGACCCAGCCTCGACGACGGGCGGAGGCGTCTCGGGCGACCGCCCGATCATGAGGGCCTCGGCCCGCGCCCAGAGGTCGTCGGCCGCGTCCTGCCCGGGCGCGGTGGCGACGAGCTCGTCGAGGGCCGCGCGCTGAGAGGCGACGTGCGCCTCCGAGGCCGCGAGGTGACGCGCGATCTCCTCGCGCACGCCGGACATCGCCTGCTCGAGCGCCGCGCGCGTGGAGGCGTCCGACGCGTGTTCCGCGGGTCCTCGGAGGACGTCCTTCGGTCTCCCCATCCACCACACGGCGAATCCCAGCGAGGGCCCCAGCGCGGCGAAGACCAGCGGCTGGAAGCCGGGCAGGCCCCCCCGGCCGTGCGCCTCGAGCGCGAGCCACGCGGCGGCCGCGAGCGAACCCACCGCGAGGATGCCCGCGGTCTGGGCCGTCTTGCTCTCCGTCAGTCGCTCCACCTTGCTCCCGCGATCCGGTCGCCGACAGGCTATCGCCCGGCGTCTCCGGGGAGCAAGAACG
>CAIKNO010000783.1 GCA_903828805.1 uncultured Sandaracinus sp.
GGCCGTGGTGGCGACCGTCGCGGCGGCGGCGGTGGCCGCGGTGGCGAGGGCGGCGGGGGCGGCGGCGGCCGCTGGTGACGTCGCGCGGGTTTTGGCCCGCGCGTCGGCAGGCCACGCTCGATGACGCGACCCGCTCCGTGCTTCGACCCTGGTGGTCGCGGCGAAGGAGTGGGGCGTCGCGGGCGAGCTTGGAGTGGAATCGGGCGGCGCGGTGGAGACACCGGCCGCCCGATTCTTTTTTTCATGGCGCGACGCGGGCCCGTCGAGCGCCGTGTGCCGGTGTCTTGCGACGCGCGCGAAGCGCATCTGCTACCTTGCGACGCCTCCGATGCCCATCGATCACGAGACGCTCCGCCGCGGCCTTGAGCTGACCCTCGACACCACCGACTTCGCGGGGCCTCCGCCGCAGGGGCTCGGGGTCAAGATCGAGGGCAAGGTGCGCGACAACTACCTCCGCGGAGACGGGACCCGCGTGCTGGTCACGACCGACCGCATCAGCGCGTTCGACCGTGTCCTCGGGACGCTGCCGTTCAAAGGGCAGGTGCTCAACACGCTCGCCGGGTTCTGGTTCGACGTGACCTCGGACGTGGCGCCGAACCATCTCCTCTCGATGCCCGATCCGACGGTGGCCGTGGGCCTCGAGTGCCGACCGCTGGAGGTCGAGCTCGTGGTGCGGGCCTACCTCACGGGCGTCACGTCGACCTCGATCTGGACGCACTATGCGGCAGGCGCCCGCACGTTCTGTGGGCACGACCTTCCGGACGGCCTCCGGAAGAACGACCGGCTTCCTGCTCCGATCCTGACGCCGAGCACGAAGGCGGAGAAGGGCGGTCACGACGTCAGCGTCTCGAAGCGCGAGCTGTTCGCGATGGGCCGGGTGGACCCGGCGGAGTTCGAGCGGGCCGAAGCCCTCGCGATGGCGCTGTTCCGGCGCGGTCAGGAGCTCTGCGCCTCGCGCGGTCTCATCCTGGTCGACACGAAGTACGAGATGGGCGTCGCACCCGATGGGCGCGTCGTCGTGATCGACGAGATGCACACCCCCGACAGTTCCCGATTCTGGTTCGAGGGGACCTATGCCGAGCGGCTCGCGCGCGGCGAGGAGCCCGAGAGCTTCGACAAGGAGTACGTGCGGCGGTGGCTCTCGGCGCAAGGGTTCACCGGGGATGGTCCGCTGCCGGTGATCCCCGACGAGGTGCGCATCGAGGCCGCGCGCCGGTACATCGAGGCGTGCGAGCGGATCATGGGGCGGCCCTTCGTGCCGGATCTCGAGGACCCGACGTCGCGGATCCGCCGGCGTCTCGGGCTGCTCCCGGCCTGAAGCGGCGCCCCATCACGGGGGCGAGCGGCGATGCCGCCCGCGGTGGCAGGCCGCGCGTCGTCGCGTGGAAACGCCAGGGGCGGTCTGCTAGAAACCGCGCCCTATGCGCTACACCCACGCCTTCGTTCCGACGCTCAAAGAGGTCCCCAAGGACGCGGTGACGCCGTCCCACGTGCTGTTGCTCCGCGGGGGGTTCGTCCGGATGGTCGGGGCGGGCATCTACGAGATGTTGCCGCTCGGACTCCGCGTCCTGACGAAGGTCGCGGCCATCGTCCGCGAGGAGATGGACCGCGCGGGCGCGCAAGAGGTGCTCATGCCGGCGTTGTTGCCGAAGGAGTACTTCGACGAGTCGGGGCGGTGGGACAGCTTCGGCGACACCCTGCTGCGCCTCAAGGACAGGAAGGGCGGCGAGTACCATCTCGGGCCGACGCACGAGGAGATCATCACGGACATGGTCCGTCGGGACGTGAAGAGCTACCGCCAGCTCCCGCAGAACCTCTACCAGGTCCAGATGAAGTTCCGCGACGAAGCGCGGCCCCGCGCGGGCCTGCTGCGCTGCCGCGAGTTCATGATGAAGGACGCCTACTCGTTCGACGTGAGCGAGGAGAAGGCCCGGCAGAGCTACGAGTCGATGCGGGAGGCGTACCACCGCATCTTCCGGCGCGTCGGGCTCGACTACCGGGTCGTGGCCGCGGACGCCGGCGCGATGGGCGGCAGCACCAGCGCGGAGTTCCAGGTGCTCGCCCAGAACGGCGAGGACGCCATCGTGGCGTGCACCGCGTGCGAGTACGCGGCGAACGTCGAGGTCGCGGCCTCGCTGCGCGGTGCGCGGGTGACCGTCGAGGTCCCGGCCTTCGAGCGCGTTCAGACCCCGGCCCGCAAGACGATCGAGGAGGTCGCGACGTTCCTCGGGAAGCCCGCCTCCGCGACGATGAAGGCCCTGATGATGGTCGCCGACGGCGCGGTCGTCATGGTGCTCGTGCGCGGCGATCACGACGCCAACGAGGTCAAGGTCGCCAAGGCCCTCGGTGCTTCGGACCTCCGGATGGCCACCGACGTCGAGATCCGCGCGGCGTCGGCAGGGCCCGTGGGGTTCCTCGGGCCCGTGGGCGGCTGGACCGGCAAGGTCGTCGCCGACCTGGCCCTCGACGACGGCGGGGGATACGTCAGCGGCGCGAACGAGGTCGACCACCACCTGACGAACGTGGTCCTCGGCCGCGATTTCCAGGCGACGGTGGCGGACCTTCGCACCGTCGGGGACGCCGACCCGTGCCCTTCGTGCGGGGCCGCGCTCAAGAGCTATCGAGGCATCGAGGGTGGGCACATCTTCGTGCTCGGAACGCACTACAGCGCGAAGATGCGGTGCCATTTCCTCGATGAGCAGAACGTCGAGAAGCCGATCGTGATGGGCTGCTACGGCATCGGCGTGTCGCGACTCGTCGCGACGACGATCGAGCAGCACCACGACGGAGACGGGATCCGCTGGCCGATGTCGGTGGCGCCGTACCACGTGGTCGTCACCACGGCGGGCAAGGGCGACGACCTCGACGGCGCGGCGGAGACGCTCTACCGAGGACTCACGGAGCGCGGCGTCGAGGTGATGTACGACGATCGCGACGAGCGCCCGGGCGTGAAGTTCAAGGACGCCGACCTCATCGGCTTTCCGCTTCGCATCACGGTGGGCAAGCGGGGCCTCGCCGAGGGGAAGGTCGAGCTCAAGGCGAGGGCCGAGAAGGAGGCCGTGCTCGTTCCCCTCGAGGAGGTCGTCGAGAGGGTCGCGTCCATGGTCCGCGATCAGGGCGGCCGGCTCCGGAGCGCCTGACGATGGCCCGACGCACGGGCAAGTCGACCCGCACCGCGCAGCCGGGACGCTCCTCGCCCGGCGCGGCGATGATCGGACTCGGCGTCGGCTTCCTGCTGCTGGTGGCGGTGAGCGTGGTGACGGTCGTCTTGCCCGAGCTTCGCGACGACGCGGAGTCCGATCGAGAGGTCGAGGGGGCCGCCGCGCCGGAGGCGCCCTCGGTCGAGGGCGCGTCGGACGCTCCGGCCCGCGTCAGCGCACCCTGAAGCGCGCCGTCTGACCGGGATCGCCCGCGTGCGCGCCGACGCGGACCTCGTAGTCGAGGCGCTCGACCTCGAACGCCCGACGGGCGTCGTTCCAGAACGCGAGATCGGCCACCTCGACGCGCATCGTCACGGCGCGCCGCTCTCCCGGCTCGAGGGTCACCTGCGCGAAGGCCCGCAGGTCCGAGGGTGCACGGACGACGCGGGAGCCGAGGGCGGAGACGTAGAGCTGCACCGTCTCGGTGCCGCGAACGCGGCCGACGTTCTCGACCGAGAGGGTCGCCTCCACCACGCCGTCGGGATCGGCCTCGGGGGGGGCCAACACGAGGTCGGCGTGTGTGAATCGGGTGTACGAGAGGCCTTCTCCGAAGGCGTGGCGCGGCCGGCGGCCCTCGTGCGCGAGATGACGGTAGCCGTGGAAGAAGCCGTACTCGACGACGTCGGCGCGGCTGTCGAACGGGGGCAGATCGGCCTCGCTCTCGGGGATCGAGAAGGGCAAGCGGCCGGACGGTGACGTGTCCCCGAAGAGAAGGTCGGCGATGGCGTGCCCGCCCTGCGCGCCGGGATAGAACGCGAAGAGGAGTCCTTCGACATCGTCCTCGAACGCGGAGGTGAGGACCGCGGAGCCGGCCTCGACGACCACGACGACCCGCGGGTTCAACGCGGCGACCGTTCGGATCAGCGCCACCTCGCCCTCGGGCAGCGCGAGCGTCTCGCGGTCGCCGGCGCCGATGTCGCCCTCGCCTTCGTCGTCGGGACCGAGGCCGGTGACGACGACCACCGCGTCGGCCGCGCGGACGAGGGCCTCGCCTGCGGCATCGAGCCGCTCCACCTCGTCGACCTGGACGCCGGCGCGGGCCTGCAGGCCCTCCAGCGCCGTGACGACGTCGGTCGGGCGCACCGCGCTCGAGCCCGAGTCTCCGATGCTCTCGGCGCGGGCGTTGCGGCCGAGCAGGGCGATGCGTCGCACGTCGGCGCCGAAGGGAAGGGCTGCGCCCTCGTTGCGCAGCAGCACGATGCCTCGGCGCGCCACCTCGCGGGCGAGCGCGAGGTGCGCCGGGCTCTCGCGGACGCTCGCGTCCCGGACGGGCGAGTGACGGTCGAGGCCATGGCAGAGCTGCGCGCGGAGGATGCGGCGGACGCTGTCGTCGATCGCGTCCTCGCTCAGCCCGCCGGATCGCACCTCGGCCTCGAGGCGCCGAAATCGTGAGGACGCGGGCATCTCGAGGTCGAGTCCGGCCAGCACCGAGTCGGCTGCGCCGTGGGTCCCGAGGTACCAGTCGGACTCGACGAACCCGGAGAATCCCCACTCCTGCTCGAGGATCTCGTGAACGAGATGGCCCTGGAGATCGCAGTACAGGCCGTTGACGCGGTTGTACGCGGTCATCACCGAGCCCACGCGACCCTCGACGACGGCGCGCCGGAAGTGAGGAAGGTAGACCTCGCGGAGGGTCCTCTCGTCGATGCGCACGTCGACGGAGTGACGGGAGTCCTCGATGCTGTTGGCTGCGAAGTGCTTCGCGCTCGCGATCACACCCTCCGACTGGACTCCTTCGATGAACGCCACGGCCATGGTTCCGAGGTGGTGCACGTCCTCGGAGTAGGTCTCCTGAGCGCGTCCCCAGCGCGGGTGCCGGAGGATGTTCATCGTGGGTGCGAGCAGCACGTCGGCACCCGCGGACCGCGCCTCGCGCGCGATCGCCGCGCCGACCCTCGCTTCGAGTTCCGGATCGAACGTGGCGCCGCGCAGGGCACCGACCGGGAAGGCGGTGGCGCGCGCCCCCGAGAACGCGCTCACGCCGCGTGGCCCGTCGCGCAGGTGAAGGCCGGGGATGCCGAGGCCTGGGACGCCATCGACGAGCCACACGCCGTCCACGACGGCCCCCGCCGCGCCGTGCATCATTCCGATCTTGCCCTCGAGCGTGAGCTCGACCAGCAACGCCGTGATCTGCCCCTCGATGGCGTCGTCGTCGGCGTCGCCGCAATAGGCTCGGGTCGCGTCGGTCGGCGAGAAGGGGAGGGGGGTGTGCCTGACGCCGGCATCCGACGGGGCGTCGGCGGGCTCGCAGCCCGCGGCCGCGAGCGCGAGCAGGCCGAGCGCGAGGGCGGGCAGGCGCGGCGCGTGATGCGTGCGCCGCGTCGGAGATGGGGGAGGGTGGGCGTGGCTCATGACGGCGGTCTCCTTCGCGGTCGCCGGGGCCGGCGCGGTCGCCCGGTCGATGGGGGGCTGGGGGCCGTGTCCGGGCGATCGAGCGCGCTCGACGCGGGCGCGACGGGCTCGGCCTGTCCGGTGCCGGCGGCGATCAGCGCGCGCTCCAGCCAGCCGTGCAGCTGACTGTCCATCTCCGGGGTCATGCGATGGCCAGCGGCGTCGACGACGTGCAGATCGATGTCCCAACCGAGGCTGCGCAGGTGGCGATAGGACGTCACCGTCGGCGCGAACGCGATCCGCTCGTCGTCCCGCGCGTGCATCGAGCGAATCGGAGGCGCCGCCGAAGGGGCCGCCGACTCGGGCCACAGGGGAGGCGGAAGCCACCCGGCGAGCGCGAACGCCACGCCGACCGCCTCGGGGTGTCGGACGGCCAGCGCGAGGGTCAGCATCCCGCCTTGGGAGAACCCGGCGACGATCGGCGCGCCCACGGTCGGGACCCGGGCGCGCACCTCCGTGATGAAACGGGCCAGGCGTGCGCTCACGTCCGCCAGACCGGCGGACAGAAGCTCGGTCCGACCTTCCGCGACGACGGCGGGCAGCCAGCCGAACCCATCGCCGACGACCTGAGGGCCCCGGGGAAGGAGGATGCGCACGGCCGTCGACAGGTTCGCGTAGGGCCCGCCAGGCACCGCGGGGCGATCCCCCCGGCCGTGGAGAACGAGGACGAGCGGCAAGGGGCTGTCCGGCGCGTCCGTTCCGAGGACGACCTCGAGGTAGGAGAGCCCGGCGGCCTCGCCGTCGCGCACCCAGCGCTGAGGCCCGAGGGGCCTGAACGCGGACGGGTCGGAGGCGAAGCCCTCGGGGCCCGGGGGGGGCGATGGGCGTGCTGTCTCCTCGGTGGCGGGCGTGGGGGACCTCGCAGCGCCGGTCTCGGCCCCCTCGTGGGCCGTCGCGGGCGCCAGGGCGCGGGGTGGAGAGGCAGCGGACGCCGAGCGCGCATCTCGCGTCACGGGGAGGCGTGCCCCGCAGCCCTCGTGGGCGACCGTTGCCAGCGCGAGGGCGAGGAGGCCGGCCCGTCCGAACGAGCGGATCGAGGTCGTGCCGTCGCGGGTCACCGACCGACTCTGTCCGCAGCGTCGTCACCCGTCGAGGCCTTGCGTGGTCCGCGCGCGGGAGCGCAGACCAAACGATGTTTTGCGCGGCGGCTCGGCATCTCCCATGGTGACCGAGGGGCCCCAGGCTCCGACGGGAGGATGCTGGCCATGGCTGGGACCACGCGTGGGCGCGGCCGGGGGGTGGCAAGGGCTTCGGTCTGGCTCTCCGGGTGCGTGATGACGTCGCTCCTCACCGCCCACGCGCCCGAGATGGCCACCGCCCAGGAACTGGCGGTCTGCGAGGCCGACCCGTCGTGGACCGAACGCGCACTGCCGGCGGCGTTCTCCTGCCGGATGAGCGACTCGCTCGGCGACGTTCGCGCCGCGGCGCCGCCGACGATCCTGCGGGATGTCGCGCGCCGGGCCCACGACCGTCTCGGCGCGGCCGGCCGTGAGGGGCGCCTTCAGGATGCGCTGCTCTCGCTCTCCACCCTCCGCCAGACCATGCCGGAACTCTCGGACCGGTGGGACCTCGAAGAGGGGAACCTTCTGGACGACGAGCCGCGCGGATGCCTCGCGTTCACGCGCGCGGTGTCGAGTCCTGCGCCCGCGGTGGCGGCCCTGGCGCGGGTGCGGGACGTGGCGTGTCGCCTGAGGATGGGAGAACCTCGGGCGAGCGACGCGCTGCGCGCGCTTCTGGTCCGCTATCCGGACCTCCCCGATGGTCCGGCCCTGCGCATGCTGGACGCTGCGTCGAGGGAGCGTCGGGGAGATGTTCGAGGCGCCATCGCGCTCTGGCGACAGGTCGACCTCCTCGCGCCGGGAGGCGCGTCGGGTGCGGACGCGAGGGCGGCGCTCGAGCGCGCGCGCGCGACCGGTCACTCCGTCCCTCGTGCGACGCCGCGCCAGGAGATCGAACGTCTCGCCCGCCTCGTTCGAGGCGGACCCCTCGGGCTCGCCCGCACGGAGCTTGCGCGTCTCGATGCGGCGGTGCTGCCCCGACGGCAGCGGGCCGAGCTCGCCTCGCTGTCAGCCCGCCTGGCGGCTCGGGAAGGTGGGCCCGACGATGGGGCGGGTGGAACGCGAGCCGTCGGAGCGAACGACGCGTCCGTGCCCGTCCCGGGCAGCGCGTTCGTGTCCGCGCGTCCGTCGGCGATGACGAACGTCGAGTCGGCGTCGGACGAGGTGCGGGCCGCACTTCGCCGGATGATCGGCGGGGCGCGCAGGCTGCGCCGTGTCCGGACCGCGCAGCTGCTGGCCTACGTCCGTGCGGCCGCCCGGGGGAACGCCCGAACCGAGCTCGACGCGGCGCTGCAGGAGCTGAACGCGCGGCGCACGGGCTGCGTGTTCAAGGTCGAGGCGGGGATTCTCGCGGGCGGGACGGCCTCGGACGCCGCGGTCGAGAACCTCCTGACGGGTTGTCTCGACGCGCCCGGCGAGCTGGGCATCGAGGCCCGCTATCACCGGGCCCGCGCGCTGCTGCGGGCGGGCCAGACCGAGGCGGCCGTGGTCGAGTTCCAGCGCGTGCGGGAGCTCGATGGCACGGACTGGTACGGCCTCTGGGCGACGCAGCTCCTGAACACCGTCGTGGAGCCGGTGGATGGCCCTCCGACCACCGTCGCGCGGTCCGATGGTGGCGACCCAAAGGAGGGCGGTGGACCCGTGGTCCGCGGCGTGGACGACGGCGGGCCCCGGTTGTTCGATCCGGCCCTCGAGGCCCGGCTGGAATCCGTCGCATCCACCCACGGTCGAGCATTTCCATGGATCGTTCGCTGCCTGTCCCTCGTGCGGCTCGGCGCGTACCACGACGCCTCGGAGGAGCTGCACGAGGCATTCGTGGCCTGGCACGAGGCGAGAGGTCGGCCGGTCCTTCGCGCCGGGCTCGAGGCCGTCTACCGTGGCCGCACGCCGGCGCGGATCCGAGTGCCCTCGAGGGACATCATGCGCGCGCGCCGTGCGCTCGATGACGATGCCGCGGGCACGTTGGCCGACGTCGCGGCCGGGCTGGGGGACCCCGGACTCGCGATTCGGTTTGGGGGGCGCGCCCGGGCCGCCGACCGCCCCCGGCCGTACGAGGCGCTCGTCGTGGCCGCCGCCCACGAGCACGGACTCGATCCGAACCTCCTGTTCGCGGTCATGCGGGTCGAGAGTGTCTACAACCCGCGCATCGTCTCGTACGCGGGGGCGATCGGTCTGTTGCAGATCATGCCAGGCACCGGCCGCCTGATCGCGCAGGCGATCGGGCGGGCGGAGTTCCGCGTCGACGAGCTGCTCGACCCGGCTACCAACATCGAGTTCGCCGCGTGGTATCTCGCTTCGCTCCTGCGGCGATTCGACGGGCGGGTCCCCCTGGCTGTCGCGGCCTACAACGGAGGGCCGCACAACGTGCGGGCGTGGATGCGGGAGAGCCCGGCCGGGATGCCGCTCGACGCCTTCCTCGAGCGCATTCCGTTCGGGCAGACCCACCGCTACGTCCGCCGCGTGCTGGTGCACTGGTCTGCGTACCGCCGCGCGCTGCAGCTTCCGATGCCGCGCATCGACCCGACCCTGCCCGCGGTGGCGCTGGATCGGGTCGGATTCTGACGCGCGCTGTCACGGGCAGGCCGTGACCCGTGACACGGATCAGGGGGCTGGCGCTGTGCCCGCGTCGGAGGACGCGCCCGCGTCGACCGACGACGTCGGCCCGGCATCGGTCCCGCCGCCGCCGGCGTCTTGTGCCGGCATGGCCGCGTCGCTGCTGGTCGCCGCGTCGCTGCCGGTCGCCGCGTCGAGTTCCGCGCCGGCGTCGACGTCGGAGCCGGCATCGACCTCGAGGGCGGCGTCGAGGTCGGCGCCTGCATCCACGTCGGCGCCGGCGTCGCTCATCGCGGGAGGTCCAGCATCGCGGCCCGGACCCGCATCGCCGGAGAACACGCAGAGACGCCGGTCGTAGTCGTAGGTGTACTGCGACGGGCACGCCGGACTGAAGGGCCCGCATCCCGGCGCGAGGGCGACGAGAACGAGCGTGGCGAACGAGGTGTGAATCGTGGTCTTCATGGGCGCCTCAGAACACGAACGCGATGCGCGACTGCAGGGTCCAGATGAGTCCGTCGGACAGGCGGTTGCCGGTGCGGAACTCGCCCCCGGCACCGAGGGCGTCGCCCACCCCCATCACGCCGAACTCGTTGCTCCACCGCATCTCGTCGTGCGGGCCCCAGCTGACCTTGAGGGCGAGGTCGGCTTCCCAGCCCAGCATGCACTCGGCGGCCATGCCGCATCCCGAGGACGCGTCGAGGGGACGCGCGCTGCGAAGCGGGGCGTTGAGCTGGTCGGCGAACGCGAGCAGGACCTGGCCAATCACCTCGACGCCACCATTCTGACCCAGCGGGCGGACGCGACCCTGGAGCAGGTAGTAGATCGAGTTCCAGACGCCGCCGTTCGACCACAGCGCGGCGGTCGCATACTGGTTCGCGGTCCGCACGTTCAGCGCCACGGGGTAGAGCAGCAGACCCACCTGGTAGTTGGGATTGTTGGGACGCTGGGTCAGCGTGCGCAGCTGGAAGATGTTCCCTTCCTGTCCGGTCGAGAAGCCCGACTCCACCATCACCGACCACATCGGGTCATCGATGCCGAGGCGTGCCGCGCCGCCCCAGACGTTCGCGCCGCCAGTGGTCGTGGTGCGGCCGACGGGGGTCACCGTGCCGGGGATCTCGGGGTTCGCGCACGACGTGGAACCGTCGTCGGGACTGCAGAAGTCGCCGGTCAGCGCCACGCCGTTCGTGCGCCCCTGGATCGTCCAGAGCTCGCCCTCGGAGTAGAATTGGGGCGCCCTTCGACCGAAGGCCGAGTAGCGCAGCCGGTAGAAGAGGTCTCCGATCCACACATCGGAGCTGGTGCTCGCCTGGCCGCGGTGAACCATCACGAGTCCGGCCAGCAGTTCGTCTCGGGCGTTCACGTTGGCGTTGAAATCCGGGTCGTTCCAGATCAGCGCCGCGGTGGTCTGCCATACGTCGTCGGCACCCGCGCGCTCGCCGAGGAACGCATACGGCACCGGGCTCCGCTGGCTGCGTGCGGTCGTCGCGAAGTCACGCTCACCCGCAGGGGTCGGCAGCGACGAACGGTTGTACGTGAGCTGGTCCTCGACGAGCCAGTCGTAGGCGAGGGCCAGCACCAGCGGCGTCGGGCGCGAGTCGTTGTGGACGAGCGTGTTGAAGATCGTCAGCGGCTGCGTCGCGAACAGAATGCGGTCGAAGGTCGTGCCGCTCAGCGCATCGCCGAAGTCGTTTCGGAAGTCGTTGCCGTCGTTGAACAGCAAGCCCATGCCGCCCTGCGACCCTTGCCGTCCGATCCGGATCCTTCCGATCGGGGTGCCGAAGTCGAGCCAGAGGCGGCGCACGTTGATGGGCGCGATGTCCTGGCTCCAGTTGAAGCCCGAGAGCAGGCTGGTGGAACTCGGATCGTTGGCGAAGATGGGCGTGCCCCC
>CAIKNO010000784.1 GCA_903828805.1 uncultured Sandaracinus sp.
ATCGACGGTCACGTGCGCGACGGCCCGACGGCGTCCACGCGCGCTGCGTCGCTGCTCGATGCGCTCGACGCGACCCTCGGCGCGGACGCCGTGCTGCACGAGGCGCACGGAGTCGCGCAGCTTGTAGGCGCTGAAGACGACGAGGAAGAGCCCGACCACGGAGGCCGCGAACGCCACCGAGCGCCGGTCACGGGGCCTGCGACTCATGGCCCGACCCGCGGGACTCGAGGCGGTCGAACCACGACGGGAACGTTCACCGGACGAGCGCTCATGGGGCACGACGTGTACCCGAACTTCCCTCGACGTCGCAAGCCGAGGACGCGCGGACCGCACCGGGTCGCGTGTCGGACCGGTTCCGTGCGAGCCTCCGGACGGGATGCGCCGACTGCCCACCACCACGCGACCCACCGGCTCCCCACGAGGGCGCTCGGCCCTCTGCGCCGCGCTCGCGATGATCGCGTGGGTCTCGGCCCGTCCGGCGTCGACGCACGCCCAGGACCGCTGGAGCACGCCGTTCCCCGGGGTGAGGCACCTCGTCCGGCAGGCCCCGGGGCCGCGGGTGATCCACGCGCTGAAGATCGATCTCTGCGCGGCGGGCATCTCGTTCCGGGCGACCCGCAGCGGAGAGCGCCGCGCGACGGTGCCGGCCTTCGCCACCTCGGTCGGCGCCGAGGCCGCGGTGAACGGCGACTTCTTCTCGTACACCGACTACTCGCCGAGCGGGGCGGCGGTCGGCCGGGGCGCCCGGTGGGGACCGCCCGACTCGCGGACGAGCGGGTTCCTCGCCTTCGGCAGCGACGCGGTGCAGCTCTCCGCGCCGCGCGAGGTGGTCGACCCGCTGCCCGCGTGGATGTCCGAGGTCGTCGGCGGTCACCCGATGGTCCTGCAGGGGGGCGAGGTCGTCGACTACCCGGCCACCGCGGAGTTCTGCACGACCCGTCATCCACGCACCGTCGCGGGCCTGAGCGAGGACCGTCAGACCCTCGTGCTCGCGGTGATCGACGGGCGCTCGTCGTCGAGCATCGGCATGGGCTGCGAGGAGGCCGGCGCGTTGATGCGCGGACTCGGCGCCCACGATGCCTTGAACCTCGACGGCGGGGGGTCGTCGACGATGTGGATTCGCGGCCCCGGGGTCGTGAACGTTCCGTCCGACGGACGGCCGCGGGTCGTGGGCAACCACCTCGCCATCCACGCCACGGGCCGCGGCGTCCCGGCGGCGTGCCGGCCCTGGGAGCCCGACGAGCTCGCCCTCGAAGCGCCGCTGCTCGACGCCCGCGCGACGACCGATCTCGACGGCGACGGACGCGCGGACGTGTGCGCGCGCAGCGCGGCGGGCATCGTGTGTGCGCTCGCGGACGGCCGCCCCTTCGGCGAGATCACGCCGGGGCCCGAGCTGTCCGATGCGCGCGGCTGGGATGCGCTCCGCTACTTCTCCACGCTCGCGACGGGGGACGTGAACGGCGATGGGCGGGCCGACCTCTGCGCGCGCACGGCCTCGGACGTGCGCTGCTGGCCTTCGACGGGCGCAGGCTTCGCCGAGCCCTGGAGCGGGCCGCCCCTCTCCGATGCGACCGGCTGGGCCGCGCCCGAGCACCGCGGGACCCTGCGCCTCGCCGACGTCGACGGGGACGGCCTCGACGACGTGTGCGGCCGCGCCGCCGCAGGTCTTCGCTGCTGGCGCTCCACCGGGCGCGGGTTCGAGGCGGCCGGCACCCCCGTGCTCGCCGCGCTCTCGAACGCCGAAGGCTGGGCCGCCGAGGCCCGCTGGAGCTCGATTCGAATGGGCGATGTCGATGGCGACCGTCGGGCGGACGTGTGCGCCCGCTCCGCCGACGGAATCGACTGCTTCCTGTCCACCGGCCACGGCTTCGACGCTGCCGCGGTCGCAGGGCCGCGCTGGACCGACGCCG
Source organism: uncultured Sandaracinus sp. (assembly GCA_903828805.1). Taxonomy (GTDB): domain Bacteria; phylum Myxococcota_A; class Polyangia; order Polyangiales; family Sandaracinaceae; genus Sandaracinus. Next base: position 1,911 of record CAIKNO010000784.1, read on the forward strand.
CCGGATGGAGCGCGCCCGCCCAGGGCCGCTCCGTTCGCCTGGTGGATCTCGATGGCGACGGCCGCGACGACGTGTGCGGACGCGCCGCTGCAGGGCTCGTCTGCCACCTCGCGAGCGGGCGCGGTTTCGGCCCGGCGATCACGCTCGCGGCGCTGTCCGACGCGCGCGGATGGAGCGACCCGGCGAACCATTCGACCCTTCGGTTCGCCGACCTCGACGGGGACTCGGACCTCGATGTGTGCGGGCGGTCCGACGACGGGATTCGATGCTGGCCCTTCGACGGAGCAGGGTTCGGCGAGGCCTTCTCCGGCCCTGCGCTCTCGGACGACGAGGGGTGGGCGCACGCGGCGTACCATCGGAGCCTCCGCTTCGCCGACGTCGACGGCGATGGCGACGAGGACCTCTGCGCGCGTGGGCGCGACGGGCTCACCTGCTGGCCCTCCGAAGGGGCGGGCTTCGGGGAGGCCCAGCAAGGCCCGCGTTGGTCCGACGCCGACGGGTGGCTCGCCCTCTCGAGGCACGCGACGCTGCGTCTGTCCGGCCCCCGGCGGGCACGGCCCGTGGTGGATCACGGCGACGGCGGCATCCCTGGCGCCGACGCCGCGACCGGCCTCGACGCCTCCGGCGGGCCCCTCGACGGCGCGTCCCCCGCGACGTGCGCGTGCCGCGCCGCGTCGGGCCGCGCGCGCGCCCCATGGTCCTCGTCGCTCGCGGCCCTGGCGGGCGTGTGTGCGTGGTTCCGACGTCGGCGTCGCACGCGCGTCCCTCTGCCGGGCGCGCGGCCTTCGGGGGGACTCGCGAAGCCGACCCGCCCAGGGCACCATCGCGGATGATGGCCACGTTCGCTTCTCTCCTGCTCGCCGCGCTGCTGGTCGCCCCCCGCCCCGCGCACGCCCAGACGGACACACTGTCGACGCAAGCCCAGAGCTCGGCCGACGACACGCAGGTCGCCGAAGGTCGCGCCGCCTACGCCCGCGGGCTCACGGCCGCGGACGAGGTGCGCTGGAGCGATGCGCTGCGCGAGTTCGAGCGGGCCTACGAGCTCGCCCGCGTCCCGAGCGCGCTCTTCAACGTCGGCACCACGCTCCGGGCCCTCGGGCGGCACGTGGAGGCCCGCGATGCCATCTTGCGCTTGCTCCGCGACCACACGCTCAACGACGCCATGCTCGCCGAGGCCCAGGGCATCCTCCGCGAGGAGGCTGCGCGCGTCGTGCACGCCGAGCTCGCCGGCCTGGCCGACCTCGAAGGGCTCGAGGTGCGCGTGGATGGACGGCGCGTGACGCTCGGCGCGGAGCGTCCCTTCATCTTGGCGCTCGATCCCGGCGCGCACGTGGTCGAGGCGACGGCCCCCGCGCATGCGACCGCGCGCTGGGAAGGCTCGCTCGCGGATGGGGCGCGCACCCGCCTGGAGCTGCGGCTCATGCCCCTCGCCATCGACGAACCGGTCCCCGTCGCGCCGCCGCCCGCGTCCTCGGTCGCCGAGTCTCCGTGGCTCTGGGTCTCTCTCGCGGCCGCGCTCGTGGTGGGCGCAGGCCTCGGCGTCGGCCTCTGGGCCCAGGACGACGCCCAGCTCGATCCCACCCCGGGCCGCGTGGGGCTCCGGTTGTGATGCGCCCGTCTTGCTCCATCCTCGCCGCGCTGCTGTGCAGCGCGTGCGCCCAGAACGCCGTTCTGGACCTCGATGTCGAGCTCCCGGCGGCCGGCACGCTGGCAGGCAGCACGCCCATCGAAGCGGTGACCGTGCAGCTCGACTCGGACACCGCCGACTTCGACTCCGACTGGGCGGCGGGCCTGCCACGCCAGACGGTCTCGCTCGACGCGACCCGCACGACGTTGCAGCTCAGCGTCCTGGCGCAGCCCGACCACGTCGAACGTTCGCTGGCCCTCCGGGTCTACTACTGCACCTCCCTCGCCGCGTGCGAGGCGACGCCCGTCGAAGCACAGGCCGAGCTGCGCGTCGTCATGCCGCGCGCGTTCTACCGCGGGGTCGCGACGCGGTACCGGCTCGTGGCCTCGAGCCCGCCGGACGGCACCACCCCCGGCGTGCTCGAGGTCGATCCTTGCGACGTGGCCGGCTGCCGCGACGGCGAGATGGCCTCGTGGTGCGAGGGCGGCGTCCACCTCTGCGATCGGTGATTCTTACCGAAGGATCGAGCATGACCGGAAGACCCCTGACCGCCGCCCTCCTCGTCCTCGGGCTCCTGCTCGGCGCATGCAGCGACGGTGAGATCCTCTCGATCGACGTCCAGACCGGCCTCGTGCCAGGTCCCGAGTTCGACCGGATCGAAACCACACTGTTCTCCGGGGCGGGAGGCCGCTACGAGCCGAACGAGGTCGATCGCGAGGTCGTGACCGACGTGCGCTTTCCCGATCGCTTCGAGCGGGGTCGACGCGTCGCCGAATTCCGCGGGGTCCGCCCCGGGACGCGCTCGGTGCGGGTGCGGCTCTACCGCCCCGAGGCGCAAGGGGGCACAGTGCTCATCGAGCGCTGGGTGCGGGTGCGGTTCACCGCGAGCTACGCGCTGCTGGTGCGTCTCGACCGCGACTGCGTCGGAGCGACCTGCCCGAACCCCGGCGGCTCCGCGGCGTTCAGCGAGTGCCTCGCCGGTCGGTGCGTCGATCCCGAATGCGATCTCGGCGATCCCGCGACGTATGCGGACCATTGCTGCGATCCGCTCGCCCCGTCGAGCGACTGCCCGAACATCCTCTACTGCAACGACGTGAGCGAGTGCGCCGCCGCCGCGCCGTGCGCCGAGGTCGCGTGCGTCGGGGGCGCGTGCGTCGAGACGCCGATCGCGGGCGCCTGCGGCGCGACCGAGTGGTGCGACCCGACGCCGGTCGGCGGCGGCTGCACGACCTTGCCCAACCAGGTCGACGCCGGAGAAGGTCCGGATGCTGATGCGGGTCTCGTCATCGAGGCTGGGACCGACGTCGATGCCGGCGACGTGACGGATGGCGGCGTGGCGCTGGACTCGGGCGACCTCCTCGATGCCGGCGAGGCGTTCGATGCCGGCGAGGCGTTCGATGCCGGCGAGGCGTTCGATGCCGGCGAGGCGTTCGATGCCGGCGAGGCGTTCGACGCGGGCACCGACGCCGGCGCGGATGCGGGTCCTCCGCCCTGTTACATGGAGATCTGCTCCCTGCCCGGGGATCCGTGCCGCTGGGGCTTCATCGACTGCCGCCTTCCGACGCCGGCCTGCGTGGCGTTCGTCGACCGTCGCCTGGGGGACACCTGCGTCACGACCGGGGGCGCCGGCGGCGTCTGCGTCCGCGGGGCCGTGTGCCTCGACTGCTCGCCGGTCGGCGGCTCGATCCCGCCCGCTTGCCTCGGCGCCGACACCGACCGTGACGGCATCCCCGACGTCGAGGACGTCGAGACCTGCGACGGCCTCGACAACGACGGCGACGGGACCGCCGACGAAGGCCTCGCCATCGCCGGCACGCCCCTCTTCGCCGACGTCGATGGCGACGGCTACGGCGACGACGCGAGCCCCTTGCCGCGCTGCGCGACGAGCGGCGGCGTGGCGAGGGTCGGAGACTGCGCACCCCTCGACGAGCGCATCCATCCCGGTGCCGTCGAGATCTGCGGCGACGACGACGATTGCGACACGCGGATCGACGAGACCCCGTACAGCGACGCCCGCGGCTTCGGCGGGGGAGCAGGCACGGCGGCAGACCCGTGGCGTATCTGCACCGAGGGGCATTTCCGCAACATGCTTCGCAGCCCGATGGACGCCACGACCCAGTTCGTTCAGCGCGCGGACATCGACCTCGGGGAGAGCCGGATCACGACCGCGCCCGAGGGAGAGTTCTCGGGACAGTACGACGGCGACGGTCACTACCTACGCAACGTCTCGATCGGCCCGAACGCCCTGCGGCAGGGCACCGGCCTCTTCGGGCGGCTGCTCTCCGGCACGGTCCACGACGTGCACGTCGACACCGCGAAGATCGACAGCAACGACATCGTCGGCGTCTTCGCCGGCACGCTGTCCGCCACCGGCGTCCTCCGAGAAGTCTCGGTGATCAACGCCGCGATGCGCGGGGACGCCACCGTGGGCGGCATCGTCGGCTGGAACAACGGCGGCACCATGGAGCGATGTCGCTTCCAGGGCGAGATCCTCTCGAGCGGGCTCGGCGGCCGCGTCGGCACGACCTACGACACCGGGGTGGGGGCCATCGCAGGCATCTCGTACGGCGGTACCATCTCCGACTGCCTGGCCAGCGGCACGATCACGTGGTCGGCGACGGGCCGGGCCGTCCGCGGCTGGACCTTCGCCGGAGGACTGGTCGGTTACATGGGCGGCAGCGCCCCGACCCTCGCCAGGTCTTCCTTCCAGGGCGAGGTCTCCGGGCTGCTGATGGTCGGGGGTCTCGTCGGCGCCTGCGAGGGGGCCGGGACCATCCGGGAATCATCCACCGACCGCACGCGCGTCACCGGGCGCGAGGACGTCGGCGGCCTCGTCGGCTACGACAAGTGCCGGGCGTTCCGGGTGTGGGCGCGGGCCGACGTCAGCGGCGCGAACCGGGTCGGAGGCCTCGAGGGCAGCCGCGAGGCCTACGCGCCCTCGAGCCTCGAGCAGGCCGCCTCCTACGGGACGGCGACGGGCGACACGGCGGTCGGAGGCCTGATCGGGTCGCTCGTCATGCGTGCGGGCGCGCTCACCGGGGGCGTGACCGACGCGTACTCGCTGACGAATTTCCAGGCGTCCCCGGGCGGCGTGGCCGGTGCGCTCCTCGGCAGCTACTCCGGCATCGGGACCGAGGGTGCCATCGTGACGAGGACCTACGCCGCGGGCGCGTGGACCGGCCCCGACGCGCCGGGCGCCGACGTGGGCGGTTGGGTGGGGTCGGTGTCCCCCACGGTCCGGCCCGCGGTCAGCGACTCCTACTTCCAGACCGGCAGGTTCCGATCCGCCGTGGGCGCGACGGGCGACCTCGGCGGCGTGCGCCCGCTCGACCCCGACGCGCTGCTCGTGGCGGCGTCGTTCCCGCCCTTCGAATTCCCCGTCACCTGGGTGATGCCGACCGCGCGGGACAGTGCCCTTCCGTGGACGCCGGCGCTGACGTTCGAATGCGCTGGGACCGTCGCCTGCCCTTGATGCCGCACGGACGCTCAGGGCAAAGGTGAGCGCCCGCGCGCGTACGCGATGCGCGCCTGGGCCCGCGCCCGCTCGAGGTGCGCGCGCAGCACCGAGAGGCGCGCCTGCGTCACCTGCAAGTCGGCCGCGCTCAGCTCGGTGAGCACGCCCTCTCCG
>CAIKNO010000785.1 GCA_903828805.1 uncultured Sandaracinus sp.
CCCGCGTCGAACGCGCCGCCCGCGTCGAGCCCCGCATCGAACGCGCCGCCCGCGTCACGCGGCAAGCCCGCGTCGAACGCGCCGCCCGCGTCGAACGCGCTGCCCGCGTCGAACGTGCTGCCTGCGTCCAACGCGGTCGATGCATCCATGGGCATCGACGCATCGAACTCCATCGACGCATCGAACTCCATCGACGCATCGAGCTCCATCGACGCATCGAACTCCAGCGACGCATCGAGTTCCAGCGACGCATCGCGGCCCGCGTCACGCGGCACGCCCGCGTCGGACCTCGGCCCAGCGTCCGGGCGCGGCGCGCGGCCCGCATCGGTCTCTTCTCCGCCGCTGCCGGTCGCGCAGCCGACCAGCAGACACAAGACCGACGCGACCGAGGCCAAGCGTTGCAACATCGTCACAGGGTCGCCGCCGACCCAGACGCTGTCAATTCCCGACGATGGCAGCCGGCCTCTCGTCACCGAGCGCCGCCGGACGCGGTGCCTCCGCGCTCAGCAACCCGAGTTGTGGAAGAGCAGCCCGCCGTAGGCGAGGCAGGACCACACGATCCCCGCCACGAGCCCAGCCCGGAGCCACGCACCACCACGGCCACCCGCCGCGACCGAGGTCGCCGCAACCGGGCCTGCCTCCTCGACCGCCGCGACCGAGGTCACCGCAACAGGGCTGGCCTCCTCGACCGCCGCGACCGAGGTCGCCGGCGCGCGCGCGGACCCTGCGCTCCACAGCAACGCCGTCCCGGCGAGCACGGCGAGCGTCGAGGGAGGCTGCATGAACAGGATGCCGAGCGCGGCCCAGCCGAGGTTGCCCGCCGCGCCACGCGCTGCGAGCTCGCCGAGAAAGGCGAGCGTCCCGAACGATCCCGCGAGCGTGCCGCCGACCCAGAGGAGCACTCCGAGCCAGAACCGAGCGGTGCGTACGAACCCGGGCATCGGCCGAGGATGGATCCTTTCGGGCGATCGGAACAGCACCCCGGCCGGCGCGCTCGGTGGCCGGCACAGCTCGGCACAAGGGCGCGACGCACCCGGACGGAGAATTCAAAGACGGCCCAACATTCAAAAGAAATTCACGATGGCACAGGGTCTGCTGAGGCGTTCGTTCCGGAGGATCCCATGACCCGCACCGTCCGTTCGCTCCTGCTCGCCGCCGCCCTCGCCTGCCCCGCCCTCGTCACCCCCACCCTGATGGGCTGTCAGTTCGAGGAGCATCGCGAGCCCTCGCTCGGCGTGGCGGTGGAGCTCGCGTCGGCCACGCTCGCCGACGACTGTGCAAGCGCGGGTCGGGGCCTCGCCGCGGACGCGGCGTGCGCCGAGGGCGTGCCGTGCCCGTCCTTCTGCCGTCAGAGCGGGGTCCAGCTCTCGGTCGTCGCGGAGGCCGGCGACGCGAGCGTGCCGATGGAGGTGGTCGCCATCGAGCTGCGCTCGCTCGACGGGGCGCTGCTGAGCACCCTCGAGGCCCGCAGCCCGACGGTGTTCGACGGGGAGACCTTCGTCGCGTGGGATCGGCAGATCGCCCCCGGCGCCCGGCTCGACGTGCGCTTCGACACCAGCGCGCCGGACTGGACGGCGCTCGGCGGCGGAGACCCGTGGCGCACGCACGGGGTGCAGTACCGGATCGAGATGCGGGTCCGGATCGACGGCGTCGAGCGCCTGCTCTCCCTCGAGCCCGTCAGCCGCGAGCCCGAGGTCGTGACCTGAGCACCGCGTGACGCGGGCGCGTTTCTCCTCGATGCTCGGGGCTCCGATGGTGCACGGTGCGACGAGGCTCGAGCGTCCCGCGATGTGGCTCGTGGGTGCGCTCGCGCTCCTCGCGTGCGGCACGCCCGAGGCACCTCCGCCGCGCGACACGACGCCGGCGGCCGGGTCGGATGCCCCGCCCGACCCGCCGCTGCGGCCGTGGTCGGACGAATGGATCGACGCGCACGCGGGCGCCTACCTCGACGACCCGGGCGCGCGGCGCGTGGCGCTCGAGGCCTCGCTGACGAACGCGCACAACCTGTACTCCGAGACGCGGCTGGCCGCGTATGGGCAGAGGACGCGCGGCTGGGACGCGCTGCCCGAGTGGAACCCACGCGTGCGGCCGATCGACGCGGCCACCGCCGCGGCCTTCTCGGAGGGACGGGTCGCGCCTTCCATGGAGGGGCGCGCGCCGTTCTGGGACGGCGTGCGACCGACGACGCACGAGGGCTGGATCGCGCTCGGGGCGCGGGTGTTCGCGGAGCTCCCGCTGCGCACCGAGCCGTACTGGGAGCGCGCGTTGCGCGAGCCGGAGTACGGGGACGCGCTCGGCGTGGAGCGCGCACCCGACGGCGCGGTGCCGGGCCTCGTGCTCGTGCGCGACGTCGACGGCACGACCGGAACCGCGATCACCTGCGCGCTCTGTCACACCGCGCTCGACCCTTCGGGTGCGGGGCCCGTGCCGGGCCGCGCCCGCCGTCGACTCGACTACGGGCGGGCCCGCCTCGACGCGTACACCGCGCGCGGAGCGCCCCTCGATCCGCGCTCGGTCGCGCGTTGGACCTCGTGGGGCCCCGGGCGGGCCGACGTGCTCGAGGACGTCGCCGACGTGCCGATCGCCATCCCCGATCTGTGGGGCCTGAGACACCAGCGTCTGCTCACGCAAGCCGGCACGCTGCGACACGACACGCCGCTCGCCCTCGCGATCCGGCAAGAGACCCAGTACGTGCAGGCGAACCACCTGCGCACGCGCCCGCCGCGGGTGCTGATGTGGGCGCTGACGGTGTACCTCGAGTCGCTCGCGCCTCCGCCCCCGCGCGCGTTCGAGGGTCCGACCGCCGCACTCGAACAGGGCGCCCGGGTGTTCGCGTCGACCTGCGGCCGCTGCCACTCGAACGCGGCGGGCAGCGGCGCGCTCGTGCCGATCGAGGAGATCGGCACCGACCCCGAGCTCGCGACCGGCCGCGCCCGCGGCACCGGCGGATACCGTCCGTCGCCGCTCGTGCGGGTCGCGGACGCCGCGCCGTATCTGCATCACGGCGCGGTGCCGACCCTCGAGGCCTTGCTCGACCCCGCGCGCGTCGAACCGGGGCACCGCTTCGGCATGGAACTGGACGAGGCCGAGCGCGGGGCGCTCTTGACGTTCCTGAGGACGCGCTGACGTCCCAGGGGAGGTGAACATGAATCGCTCGCTGTCGATCCTTTCGTTCGTGATGCTCGTCCTTTCGTCCGCGGGGCTGCCGGCGACGGCCTCGGCCTGCTCCCTGGTGATGGACCCCACCGGCACTCCACCGCCGCCGCCGCCGCGCGACGACACCGATCTGCACTGGGGCGTCGCGCTCGGGTCGGGCCTGGCGCTCAACCTCACGCTCGTCGGGCTCCAGGTGCACGCCGGAGGGGCGGGCTTCTCCGACGCCTCTGGGGGTGTCGAGGTCGCGTTCGGAGTGCTGGAGGCGAGCTTCGGCACGTTGTTTATTCCCGTCGGGGTCTTCGCGGCGGGCTCTTCGAGCACATGCGACTCCGACTCCGACTCGAGGAGGGCCGGCTACTTCTTGGGCTCGGGCATCGCGATGATGTTGGCCGGCACCTGGCACCTGATCCACGGGATTTGGAGCGTGGCCTCGCCGAACGACGTGCCCGACGTGGCCCCCACGGCGTGGTTCGACGACCACGGCGGGACCGTCGGGGTGGTCGGTCGGTTCTGACGCCGGCGAGCGCGCCCACAGTTCGTGAGGGCGGTCGACATGCTACCGTCGTGTCCATGCGACGACTCGCCCCGACCCTCACGTTCGTGCTCGCCCTCGCGCTCTCGGTCGTGCCCCACGCACCGAGCCACGCGCAGGACACGACCACGCGCACACTGAGCTTCGCGACCCTCGCGCCCCCCGGCTCGCTGATCATGCGCGGGCTCGAGGCGTGGAACCGCGAGCTTCGTCGACGCACGACCCAGGGCCTGCAGCTCCGCTTCTACGGCGGCGGCGTGCAGGGCGACGAGCCGGAGGTCATCCGCAAGATCCGCGGCGGTCGCCTCGACGCGGGCGGCGTGACCTCGACGGGCCTCGCGCAGATCCACCGCCCCGCGCTGGTGTTCCAGCTGCCCGGCACCTTCCGCACCTACGAGCAGATCGAGCGCGCCCGGGAGGCCCTCGCGCCCGAGGTCGAGCAGGGCATGATCGGGCAGGGGTTCCGCATGATGGCGTGGGCCGACGTCGGCCAGGCGCGGCTCTTCTCGACCCGCGAGATCCACGCGCCGAGCGACCTGGCAGCGTGTCGCTTCTGGGTGCGCAACGACGACATCATCCTGCCCGCGCTCTTCCAGGAGGTCCGCACGACGACGGTGCCGCTGAGCGTCCCCGAGGTCCTCGGTGCGCTGCAGACCCGCCGCATCGACACGTTCCTCGCGCCGCCCGCCGTGGCGACCGCCCTGCAGTGGGGCGCGCACGCGACGCACATGAGCGACATGCCGCTCGCCATCCTCGTCGGTGGCTCGGTGATCTCGGAGCGCGTGTTCCAGACGCTGAGCGCGGAGCAGCAGCAGATCCTCCTCGAGACCGCGCGCCAGTTCCACGGGCTCGCGCGGCGCAACGCGGAGCGCTCGGAGCGCGAGGCCATCGACGCGCTCGTGTCGCACGGGATGCGGGTCGTGAACGCGACGCCGGCCGACATCGCCGCGTGGCGGAGCCTCGGCGCGCGGGTGCGGGCGCGGGTCGCCTCCCAGATCGCGAGCCCGGACCTGATCGCGCGGGCGGCTGCGTTCGGCGAGCGCTGAGACGGCGGGCGCTGTGCTCGTCGGGGAGCGAAGGGCCCGCCGGTGTCCCGGCGGGCTTCAGTCCTGGAAGTAGTCGCTGTCGAGCTTGGGGATCTTCACGACGTCCTCGGAGACGCCGACGACGAAGTCGATCATCAGCTGCGCGAGCTTCGGCCCGTCGATGAGCACCACCGACACGTGCTGCAGCTTCGCCGCCGTGTCCGCAGCCTTCGCCGTGAACTTCGACGTGGTGAGGAAGACCCCCTTGTCCGCTCCGTGGGCCGTGAGCGAGCCGATGAAGTTCCGCACCTCGGGATCGCCGACCGGGTGCACCCAGCGCTTCGCCTGCACGTAGACCTTCTGCAGTCCGAGGCGATCGAGGGAGATCACCCCGTCGATCCCGCCATCGCCGGAACCGCCCACGCGTTCGAGGGCCTCGCGGCCGGCGCCGTATCCCATCTTGTGCAGCAGATCGAGCACGAGCCGCTCGAAGAACGCCGGCGATTCCCGCGCGATCGCCGAGAGGAGGTCGTCGGCGACGTTCTCGCGGATCTCCCTCAGCGCCTCGTGGATCCGATCGTCCGGGCTGAGGTCGAGCTGGGCCGACGAGAGGGTCGACCCACCGCGCTCGGGCGCGTCGGCGCTCGGATCACGCGCGACCGAGGCGAGCTGCGCCACGAGGGACGCCGGGAGCCCGCCCGGATGCTGCGCCGCGAGGGCCCGTCCTTCTTCGCTCAGCAGCCACAGGCCCCGCCTCACCGAAGACGAGAGGTCCGCCCGCTTCAAGCGGTCATGCGCCCATGCGTTGCGGTTGGCATAGAGGCTCTGAACGCCGCTCGGCAGCCGCTCCGCGCGATCCGCCGCGGTGAGACCCAGCAGCTCGGCGACGGCCTCGTGCGCGTCCGACGCGCGGACAGGTCCCGACTGCCGCCCGAGGAACGAGAGGAGCGGCGAGATGAACTTGTCGAACGACGGCACGGCCACGGACACCCCCAGAGCGAACGCGCAGCCTACACGTGGTCGTGCGACGGACGAAAGGGCCGAGCCTTCGCGGACCTGCGCGCTCGATGGGCCCTCTGGAGTCCGAGGCCCGGCGCGCGCTACACCTCGGGCATGGGGAGATCACACACGCTCGGATTCATCGTCGCGGCCCTCGCGTTCGCGGCGCCTGCGCAGGCGCAAGAGCGGGCCGTTCCAGAGCGGGCCGCCGTCCGCGTGGCCGCGACCGAGGGCAGCCGCACCCGCGCGGAGGCCGAGGGCTTGCTCGTCCGGGCCTCGGAGGCCGCAGGGCGTTGCGACGACGAGGCGAGGGCCTCGGGGGGTCGCGAGATCCGCGTCCGGCTCGAGGTCGCCCGCAACGGTCAGGTCTCCACGCTGGCCATCGTGGGTCGGCGCGATCCCGCAGACGACGCGTTCCTCGCGTGGCGCGACTGCGCCGTCCGCGCGCTGACGCGGCTGCGCCTCCCCGCCGCCGCGGGCGCGGGGACGATCGATCTGCTGCTGCGCTGGGAGCGGGCCGATGCGCGCGAGGCGGCGGAACCGAGCGCGGGGCTCGCGGCCCGCGACGGCACCGCCCTCCCCGAGACCGCACAGCGCGTGCAGGCCCCGGCGGTGGTGAGGGTGCCCGAGTACCCGAACCTGCAGGTGCGACGGGTCGCGCGGGAGCACACCGACGAGGTCCGCGCGTGCTTCGCCGCCGCGCTCGCCGACCGCCCGGACCTGAACGGGACGGTCATGGTGCGCTTCCTCGTCACCCCCGCGGGCGCCGTGCGCGACCTCGCGGTCCTCGCGGACGACACGGGGCAACCGCGCGTGGCGGCGTGCCTGCTGCGGCGGGTGCAAGCCTGGACCTTCCCTTCGCCGGGCGAGGTCGAAGCGCAGGCCACCTACCCCTTCGTGCTGCGCAACGACTGAGCCCTCTCGCGGCCGATGGGAACGTGGCGCGTCCCCGTCAGCCTCCGGCCTGCGAGGCCAGGATCATCTGGGCGTAGAAGTAGAGGGGCATGCCCCACGCGCGGTTCCGGAACTCGCGCTTCACGAACTGGTCGCGGGCGACCGCGAGGTCGGACGCATAGAACGCGAGCGCGCCGACGAAGAGCCAGCCCGCACCG
>CAIKNO010000786.1 GCA_903828805.1 uncultured Sandaracinus sp.
CTTCCGCGCGCCATGCCTGAAGCCCCGATCTTTCATTTCAACGACGAGCGCGAGTCGATCGTCGAAGAGGTCGCCGGGCGCGTGGTGCGCGCGGCCCGCGACCCGCTGCTGCTCCTCAACGACGCGGCCTACAACGAGATCAAGCGCCTCGAGGCGCACCCCGGCAACGAGCGCGGCGAGTACATGCGCTTCCGCGAGCTCGCGCGCACGGTAGGCCGCATGAGCGAGGCCGACCGCGTGTCGCGCCTCGACGAGCTCGCGCGGCGCTACGCGCGCGACGTGGCGGGCAACTTCAACCCGCGGGTGTTCTCGCTGTCGACCAAGGTGCTCCCGCGCGCGCTCACGCTCCTGCTCGCGCCCAAAGATTTCTCGCTCGCCGAAGAGGGCGCGAGGCTCTTGCAGAAGCACCTCATCACGCAGGGCCCCGTCGACACGCTCCGCTCGCTCGCGAAGAAGGGCACGCTGGTCTTCGTGCCCACCCACTCGTCGAACCTCGACTCGGTGGTGTTCGGCTTCGCCCTCGACCGCGAGGGCTTGCCCCCGGTGAGCTACGGCGCCGGCAAGAACCTCTTCGCCAACCCCTTCCTCTCGTACTTCATGCAGAACCTCGGGGCCTACAAGGTCGACCGGCGCATCAAGCACGAGCTCTACAAAGAGGTGCTCAAGACCTACTCCGCGGTGCTCATCGAGCGGGGCTTCCACTCGCTGTTCTTCCCCGGCGGCACGCGCGGTCGATCCAACGTGGTCGAAGAGCGGCTCAAGCTCGGGCTCATGGGCACCGGCGTCGAGGCCTTCACGCACTCGCTCCGCCGGGGCCACCCGCAGCGGGTGTTCTTCGTGCCCGCGACCATCAACTACCTGCTCACCCTCGAGGCCTCCACCCTCGTCGAAGACTACCTCGCCGAGACGGGCCGCAACCGGTACATCATCGAAGACGACGAGAGCACCCAGCTCGATCGCATCTTCACGCTGCTCCGCAAGCTGTCGCGCACCACGGGCTCCATCGTGATCCGCTTCGGCCAGCCGATGGATCCGTTCACCAACCGCGTGTGCGCCGACGGCCGCTCCATCGACCACCGCGGCCGCACCGTCGACCCCGCGTCGTACGTGATGCGCGACGGCGAGTACGTCATCGACGAGGCCCGCGACGCGCAGTACACGCGCGAGCTCGGCGAGGCCATCTGTCACGCGTACGCGCGCGAGACGGTGGCCATGCCCACGTCGCTCGTGGCCGCGGCCACCTTCGCGAAGCTGCGCGAGATGTACCCCGGCGCCAACCTCTTCTCGCTCCTGCGCCACCGCGAGGAGGTCTTCGTGCCCTCCGACGAGCTCGCGCGCCGGGTCGACGACGTGACCGCGAAGGCCCGCGCCCTCGAAGACGCGGGCGACCTCGTGCTCGCCCCCGGCGTGCGCCACGCGACCGCGAGCGAACTCATCGACGAGGCCGTGCGCGCCTGGTCGGGCTACCACACGCGCCCGGTGCTCACCCGCACCGACGGAGGCTACATGATCGGCGAGACCAACCTGGTGCTCTACTACCAGAACCGCCTCGCAGTGAGCGGCCTGGGCTACCACCCCTCGCGAAAGGCGTGAGCGCCATGCGCACGACGGTAGGAGTCGTTGGCGGCGGTCGGTGGGGCGTCGCGCTCGCGTGCGCGGCCCGTCGCGCGGGGCGCGAGGCCGTTCTCTGGTCGCGCCGCGTCGAGCGCGACGCCGAGGCGCAGGGCGTCGAGCACACCGACGATTTCAAGGTCGTCGCGAGGCGCGCCACGCTCATCCTGGTGGCGGTCCCCTCCGAGGTGGTGCGCGACGTCACGCGCCAGCTCGGCGACGTGATCGACGGGTCGCACTACCTCGTGCACGGCATCCGCGGCCTGTCGGGCGAAGGGCTCATGCCCATCTCCGAGGTGATCCGCACCGAGACGCCGTGCCGTCGCGTGGGCGCGCTCGGCGGCCCCGGCGTCGCGCAAGACCTCGTCGACGGCCGCCCTGGCGTGCTGGTGGTGGCCTCGCGCTACCCCGAGGTCACCCACGCGGTGCGCGGCGCGCTCGAGAGCAACACGCTGCGCGTCTCGATCACGCCCGACATCACCGGCCTCGAGTGGGCGAGCGCACTCAACGGCTGCCTCCTCGTCGCCGTGGGCTTCGGCCGCGCCATCGGCGTGAGCCCCGGCGTGCTCGCGGGCCTCCTCACGCGCGGCATCCACGAGGCTTCGCGGATCGCGCAGGCCGCGGGCGCCGAGGCGAGCACCTTCTTCTCGCTGGCGGGCATCGGCGACGTCATGGCCGCCCTCGCCGGCGACGAGCGCCCCGAGGTGCTCCTCGGCGCCGCCCTCGCCGACGGCGCCACCCTCGAGCAGGCCCGCGCCCGCGCCGGGCAGCGCGTCGAGGCGCCCACGCTGGTGCCGCGCGTGGTGGCCTTCGCGAAGGAGCGCCGCATCGACGCGCCCGTGTTTCGCACGATGGCCGCCGCGATGGCGGGCACCATCCGCCGCGACGAAATCTTCGACGCGCTCATGTCGCGCGCCTAGGCAGGAGAACCATTTCAATGATCGAGAATGTGAGCTTTCCGTCTCGCACCGGCGCCACGATGAGCGCCGCGCTCGCCCTCCCCGCGGGCGACGCCAGGGGCCCCGCGGTGGTGCTCCTCCACGAGTGGTGGGGCCTCAACGCGCACATCCGCTCGCTGCTCGCGCGCCTCGCCGACGCGGGCTTCGTCGCGCTCGCGCCCGACCTCTACCACGGGCAGATCGCCACCAGCCCCGACGACGCGCGGCGCCTCATGACCGAGCTCCAATGGTCCGTCGCGCTCGAAGAGATCGCCGGCGCACGCACCTTCCTCGAAGGCCACCCGCGCGCGGGCGCGAAGGTCGGCATCACGGGCTTCTGCATGGGCGGCGCGGGCACCCTCGCGACCGCGTGCAACGTGCCCGGCTTCGCCGCCGCGGTGATGTTCTATGGCATCCCCCCGGCGCAGTACACGCCGTGGGCGACGGCCGATGTGCCGCCCATGCAGGCGCACGTCTCGTCGCGCGACCCGTGGGTCACCGTCGACGCCGCGACGGCCATCCGCGACGCCGTCACGGCCCGCGGCCGCACCTTCGAGCTCAACGTCTACGACGCCGAGCACGCCTTCGTGAACGACACGCGCCCCGACGTGTACAGCCCCGAGTGCGCCGCGCTCGCGTGGTCGCGCATGGTCGCCTTCTTCCGCACGCACCTCGCCTGAGCACCACGTAGGCCTCGGCGCAGGCCGACGCAGCGCGCGCGTGCGCGCGTCGCTTTGTCGCGCTCAAAACACCTTGATTGTAGGGAAAATCGAAGCGATCTCCCGCGGCCCCTCGCTCGAAGAGAGAGAGGCCGCGAGAGCGAGCGAGTCTCAGTAGGCCGCGGCCGACTGAAAGTTGATGCCGAGCGCCTCGCGGAGCGTGAAGTAGTTCTCCGAGAGCGAGAACAGCACCACGTCCTTGAGCTTCTCGCCGGGCGAGACATCACCCGGGAGGCCCGGCTCCATCGCGAGCATCTTCTTGCAGATCTCGAGGTCGCCCGAGAGAAGGAAGCCCGCGCGCGCCGAGGTGAGCTCGACGGCCTGGTACCAGCGCTTGATGTTCGAAGACCCGCCCTGCTCGAGGAAGTACTTCACCACCTTGCGGAGGCCCTCGGCCGCGATCGGATCCTGCTGAACCAGCGGCGCGAGCTGCTGCACCGTGGCCTCGGCCTCCGGCGGCACCTGCTGGTCGATCTTCACCAGCTTGATGGCCGCCAGCATGATCGAGGTGAGCTCCTGCGTCGTCGGGAACAGCACGCGCGCGTAGTGCTCGTTGCGGTAGTACGCCATGTGCTTGGCGGCCACGAAGGCGAGCTCCTGCGGCGTGAGGCCCGAGAGCAGGCCGCTGCCGGCGAACGACGCGATGGGCTCGCTGGGCACGAACCCGAGGCCGCCCGGCTGGTTCTGCCGGATGAAGATCCACGGCACCGGGAGGTTGAGCGCGCCGGCCGTGCTCGCGAGCGCCTTCACGAGGGCGACGCTCGACGTGGCAGGATCCTGCTGCTCCTTCTGCGTGAAGCCGAACTGCGCCACGGGGCGCGTCTTGGCCTTGCGCAGCGGGCCGAGAATCGACGCGAAGATCTTCCCGGTGACGGGGTCCTCGTCGGGGTGAAACAGCAGCTTGATCCACTGCTCTTCGGTGAGCCGACCGGTCGCCGTGAGCGGCCTGCGCGGCTTGTACTGCTCGTAGAAGGCGCGGGCCTCGTCCTTCGCGCCCTCGCGCAGGAGGAACACCGCCGACGAGGCCACGCACCACGCCTTGTCGTACTGACGACCCTTGTAATAGAGGTCGTACATCGAGTTGAGGGCCTCGGCGTTGGTGAGGTCCTTCTCGAGGATGGTGCGCCAGCGCGCCACGGCCTCGACGGCGTTGTTCTCGCGCGTGTAGAGCTCGGCGAGGATCTTGTGCTCCGCGAGGTCGTCGGGGCGGCGCTCCGACGACATCACGAAGG
This sequence comes from uncultured Sandaracinus sp., assembly GCA_903828805.1. Taxonomy (GTDB): domain Bacteria; phylum Myxococcota_A; class Polyangia; order Polyangiales; family Sandaracinaceae; genus Sandaracinus. Next base: position 4,501 of record CAIKNO010000786.1, read on the forward strand.
CCTTGATGGCCGCGTCGGGCTGCGCGAGCCGGTCGCGGTAGATGATGCCGAGGTTGTGGAGCAGGTTGAACTCGAGGTCGCGCTCGTTCTTGCCCGCCACGCGGTGCAGCATCTTGCGGAAGTTGCGCTCGAGGTTCTTGAAGTCCTTACGGGCCGTAAGAATCTCGTTGATCTTCGCGAAGGGCTTGAGCTCCGACGGGTTCAGGTCGAGCGCCTGGTTGTAGAACGTGAGCGCCTGCTCCGAGTCCTTGAGGCGGTCGTTGTAGATCGACGCGATGGTGTACGCGAACTTCGACTTGATCTCCGGACGCGTCTCGAGGTCCGAGATGGTGCCGATGATCTCGACGAGCTTCGTCCACTGCCCCGTCTCCTGGTAGAGCCCGAGGAGCTTGTTGAGCAGCGGGCGATCCTTCGGGGTGATCTCGAGGGCCGCCGCGTAGCTCTGAATCGCCTTCTGCGGGTTCTTGGCCTTGTCCTGCCAGAGCTCGGCGATCTCGATGATCATCGGCAGGCGCTTCGCGTCGTCGAACTCCTGCTCGAGCAGCATGTTCTTGTACGCGATCACCTGATCCCACTCGTTGGCGCCGAGGTAGGTGGCAATCATCGCCTCGATCGCGGGGCGATAGCCGGGCACCTCCTCGAGCGCCTTCTCGAGGAAGTTCGCCGCGCGCCGACGGTCGTTCTGCTCGCGCTTCACGACGCCGAGGCGATAGTAGAGGTCCGCGAGGCCCTCGGCGTCGAGCGCGTCTTTGTGGTGCACCAGCACGAGCTGGTAGTTCTTGAACGCGTTCTCCCAGTCGGCCTTCTCGAAGTACGCGCCCGCGAGCAGGCGAATCGCGTCGAGGCTCGCGCGGTCGAGGTTGGTCGCCGCGGTGAAGGCCTTGATGGCCCGATCGAGCTTGCCCAGCGCCTGGGCCACGCGGCCCGCCGTGAGCTGAATCTGCAGCTGCTCGACGGGGTCGCGGCGCGAGGCGCGGCGCGCGAGCATCTCGATGAGCGGCTCGGCCTCGGCCCAGCGCTCCTGCGAGACGTAGTGCATCGCGAGGGGCCACGCGGCCTCCTCGAGGTCGCCGTCATTGCGAATGGCCTCTTCGTACCAGGCCACCGCGCGCTCGCCCTCGTCGAGGTGCTGCGCGCTCACGCGACCGAGCTCAGCGAGGAGACGCGCGCGCGCCGCCGGCTGCTCGGTCACCTGCTGCTCGCGCTCGAGATAGCGCGCGACGTCATACCACTCCTCGCGGCGCGTCGAGATGAGGCGCAGGGCCTCGAGCGAGCGCGCGTGGCCGGGGTCGGCGTCGAGCGCGCCGCGGTACATCTCCATCGCGCGGTACTCGTCCTGGAGGCGAACCTCGACGATCTTCGCGATGCGGTACCGCAGGTCGACCTGACGCGTACGCTCGGCGCCCATCAGGTCCGAGAGCTGCTCGAGGATGACGACCGCCGAGTCCCAGTCGCCCTTGGCCTCGTACACCTTGCTCAGCGATTCGAGCGTGGGCACGTGCTGCGGGTCGACCTCGAGCACGTTGCGGAAGGCGTCCTCCGCGCGGTCGGCGTCGCGCAGCTCCTCGCCGTAGACGCGCCCCATCTGCTCGTAGAGGGCCACGCGCTCGCGGCGCTCGTGCGTCGCGCCGAGGTGCCGATCGAGCGTGTGAATGAGCTCGGTCCACCGCGCCGTGTTGCGGTAGAGGCGCTCCAGCGAGCGCAGCGCGTTCACGTCGTTGGGGTCGATCTCGAGCACCGCTTCGAAGCGCTCGATCGCGAGGTCGGGCTTGACGAACTGCTCCTCGAGCATCGCGCCGATGCGCGACAGGAGCTTGATGCGCTCGCGCTCCGTCGGGGCCACCTCGAGCTGCGCCTCGAGCACCTGCACGAGGGCCTGCGGCTGGTCGAGGCGCATGTAGATCCGCTCGAGGCCGCGGAGGGCCTCGAGGTTGCCCGGGTCGCTCTCGAGCACGGCGCGGAACTCGCCGCTCGCGCCGTCGAGGTCGCCCACGCGCTCCTCGAGGGTGCGGCCGACTTCGAGGCGCAGCGCGATGGCCGTCGCCACGTCGTCAGCGCTCTCGATGCGGCGACGCTGCACGTCGACGAAGCCGCGCCAGTCGCTGCGCGACTCGTACACACGCGCCAGGGCGGTGAGCGCGTCGCGGTCGCGCGCGTCGAGCGCCAGGGCGGCGTTGTAGTGCTCCAGCGCCTGCTCGGGCTGGCCGAGGTGACGCTCGAGAACCTCACCGAGCTCGATCTGGAAGCGCCGGCGATCCTCGTCGGTGCGCGACGCGTCGACGCAGCGCTGAAGGATCTTCGGCATGTTCTGCCACTGACCGAGGCGGCGATAGAGCGTCGCCAGGTCGTGGAGGGCCTGAAGGTTCCCGGGCTCTGCGGTGAGGATCTGCTGGTAGATCGGGATGGCCCACTCGGGGTGGCCGAGCTCGACGCCGTACCACTTCGCGACGTGGAGGCCGAGCGCGGTCTTGCGCGGCCCCTGCGCCTCGGACTGATACCCGTTGAGCGTCTCCTTGAGGAGGTCGTTCCACTTGCCCGTGAGGCCCGCGAGGCGCTCGAGCACCACGACGGTCTCGCGGTCGGTCACGTCCTCGTCGAAGGCGATCTGCGCGGCCGCAAAGGCCTGCTCGCGGTCGTGGAGCTTCTCGTCGTAGAGGGTGGCCGCGACGCGCATGAAGGGCACCGCGAGGCGGGTGTCCCCCTTCTCCGACAGCGTGTCGTGGCGGCCGATGTAGAGCGTCGCCAGGTCGTCCCAGCGCTCGTTGCCCTGGTGCAGCACCTCGAGCGCCCGGAAGGCCTGCTCGTGGAGGGCGTCGATCTCGAGCACCTTCTCGTACGCGCCGCGCGCGCCGTCGGGCTCCTCGATCTGCTGCTCCCACACGGCGGCCATCTGGAGGTAGATGGGCACCCTGGCGTCGCCAGACTCCTGCGCGTCGGCCTTCTTCTGAAGCACCGCCACGACCTCGCGCCACTCGCCCTGCGCGGTGTGAATCGCGAGCAGGGCCTCGATGGCCTGGGCGTCCGCGGCGTCGATCTCGAGCACGTGGGTCCAGGCGTCGACGGCCTCGTAGCCCTGCTGCAGCGTGTTCCAGAAGATGCCGCCGAGCTCGGTGAACGCGGCCTTGATCTCCTCCTCGGGGAGCGTCGCGGCGCCGAGCGAGATGAGCGTCTGGAGCACCTCGACGAGCGGCTCCCACGCCTGCTGGGCGCGGTAGATGTCCGCGAGCGCGCGCAGGGCGTCGTACGAGCTCGGATCGATGTCGAGCACGCGGCGATAGCCCTCGATCGCGCGCTCGACGTCACGGAGCTGGTGCAGGTGCACGGCGGGGATGCGCAGCGCGATGATGACCCGCGGCTCGTCGTTGAGCTCGCTCGCCAGCTGGCGCTCGAGCACGTCGATGAGCTCGCGGTAGCGCCCCGCAGCCTCGTGGAGGTTCGCGAGCGCCGCGAGCGTCTCGGTATCCTCGCCACGCAGGGTGAGCACGCGCTCGAGGAGCGACACCGCGTCGTCGGGACGCGCGAGGTACTGGTCGGCGAGGGCCGCCATGCGCGAGTAGATCTCCGCGAGCTCGTCGTCGCCGCCCGCGATGTCGGCCTTGCGCTGGTAGGTGTCGTACAGCTCCTGCCATCGCTCGCCGGCGAGGTAGATGTGCTCGAGCGCGTCGAGGCTCGGCGCGTGCCGCGGGTCGAGCGTGTCGACGATGGAGCGGTACCGCGCCACGGCCTGCTCGGTCTGCGCGAGCGAGTCTTGAAGAATCTGCGCGAGGCGGAAGGTGAACTCGACGCGCGCCTCGTCGTCGGTCGCGGCCTGCGCGCGACGCTCGAGAATCGTAGCGAGCCGCGCCGCGTCTCCCGACGCGCTGTAGAGCCGGTCGAGGGCCTCGAGGGCCTCCGGCTCGAGGGGCTCCACGTCGAGCACGAAGCTGTACGCCGCGTCGGCCGAGGCGAGGTCTTGCAGCTCCTCCTCGTGAACGCGCGCGAGGCGCTTGCCCACCACACGCTTCACGTCGTTCGAAGAGGCCTCAGCCTCCACGATGTCAGCGTACACATTGGTGAGCTCCGCCCAGCCGTCGGTGACGGCCGCGAGGCGCTCGACCTCCGTGAGCGCGCGCTCGTCGAGCGGGTGCTCCTTGAGGGCGCGCGCGTACCAGCCGAACGCGCCGACGCCGTCAGAGAGACGCTCCTCCACGAGCTCGGCGAGGCCGATCAGCGCCTGGAGTCGCAGCGCGGGGTCCGTCACGAGCTCGAGCGAGCGTGATTGAATGTCCGCGAGCTTCTCCCACTGCTCGCCCATGCGATAGATGGGCTCCAGCAGTGCGGCCGCATCCTGGCGGCGCACCGAACGGTTGAACATGTCCTCGAGCGCGGCGACGGCGCCCGCGTGGTCGGCCTGCACGTCGAGGATCTCGCGATATGTCGCGAGAGCGCCCTCCACGTCGGCGAGCCGGTGCTCGAGCACGTGCGCGAGGCGCGAGCGCACCTCGAGGGCCTCGTCGGCCGAGAGGTCCGGGAGGGCGACCTCGCGGCGCAGAACGTCCGCGAGCTCCTGCCAGCGCTCGAGCGCTTCGAAGAGCCGGTCGAGCGAGCGGAGCGCCGCGCTGCTCTGGGCATCGACATCGAGCGCGAGGCGGTACCGCGCGATGGCAGCCTCGGGGTCGCCGAGATGCGACTCGAGAATGGCAGCCACGCGGAGAAGGAGCTCGAGTCGCTTCTCGGGCTCCTCGGTGAGCCGCGCGATGGTGCTGTCGTAGGTCTGCGCCACGAGCGGCCACTGCGCGAGCGCTTCGGCGAGGCGCTCGAGGCTGCTCAGCGTGTGATCGTTGAGCGGATCGGCGGGGACCGCCCGCGCGAAGGCCTGCACGGCCGCGCCCGCCTGATCGAGCACCTGCTCTTGAATGTCGGCGATGCGGTGCAGAAGCTCGACGCGACGCACGTCATCGTCGGCGTGAGCCAGCTGAACCTCGAGAACATCGACGACGCGGTCGTAGGCCTGGGCCGCGGTGAGCACGGGCTCGAGGACGGCGGCCGCCGCGAGGGGCTCCTTGTCGCCGTGAAGAATCAGCGTGAGGGCAGCGAGAGAGGCCTCATGCTCGGGCGAGGTCTCGAGAATGTCGCGGTAGATGTCGACCGCGCGCGCGGTGCCATCGAGGTGCGTCTCGTTGAGCTGCGCGATGCGGTAACGGAACTCGATCACCGCCGCCGGGTCGCCCGCGAGGTCGGCCTCGCGCTCGAGCACGCCGAGGAGCTCGGTCCAGTTGCCCTGCGCCTGGTAGAGGTGATCGAGGCGCTCGATGGCCGTAACGTCGGCGGGGTCGAGCTCGAGCACCTTGTTGTACGCCGCGATGGCGTTCACCGGGTCGCTGAGCTGGCCCTCGTACACCGTGGCCATGTCGAAGAAGATCTGCTTCTTCTCGTCGGGTTCGACGACGAGGTCGGCCTTCTTCACATACACGCCGAGGAGCTCGGCCCAGCGCTCGTGGGTGATGAAGAGTCGAATGAGCGCGTCGAGGGCCGGCACGTCCGTGTCGTCGACCTCGGTGATGCGGGTGTACGCCGCGATCGCGTCCTGCGGGCGCTCGAGCAGGGTCTCGAAGATCTCGGCGGCGCGCAGGAGGTAGTCCTTGCGCTCCTCGACGTCCGAGAGAATCTCGGCCTTGCGGAGGTACACCCCGGCGAGCTCCGCGGGCTTGTCCGACACGCCGTAGAGGCGCTCGAGCGCCGATGCGGCGTCGAGGTTCTGCGGGTCGAGACCGAGGATCGCCTCCTGGTGACCGATCGCCTGCGGCACGATCGTGAGGCGCTCCTCAGCGACCGAAGCCGCGCGACGGTGCAGCGCGACACGCGCCGACGAGTCGTCGGTCGACTCGATGTACTGCTCGAGCACCGCGACGAAATCCTCGTGGCGTCGGAGCACGCGCGAGAGGCGATCGAGCTGGTCGATCGTCTCCTGGTAGCCCGGGTCCTCCGCGAGCGCGCGGGTGAAGGTTGCGAACGCGTGGTCGGGCTGATCGAGCGCCGTCTCTTGAATCTCGGCGATGCGATGCAGCAGCTCAACCTTGCGAGCCTTGTCCGTCGCATTGCGCGCGAGCACTTCGAACGCGTACGCGAGGCGGTCGTAGGCCGCGAGCTCGCGGTACACCGGGTCGAGAATGTCAGCGATGGCCTGCGCGTGGTCGGGCTGTTCGATGAGGCGCTCGAGGGCCGTAATGGCGTCGCCGTTGCCGTTGTCGCGCTCGAGAATCTGACGGTAGATCTCGATCGCGCCCGGTGCGTCGGCCATGCGCTCCTCGCGAACGAGCGCGAGGCGCAGCTGAATAACCGTCTGCTCCTCCGTCGACTCCGCGAGCGAGAGGCGCGTCTGGAGGTTGTCCGACAGGTCTTGCCAACGCGACAGACGCGTGAACAGACGGTCGAGGGCTTCGAGCGCGCGTCGATTCGTCGGATCTACCTCGAGCACCTCACGCCACGCCTGCACGGCGGCCTCGGGGTTGCCGAGCATCTCCTCGTGCACCGTGGCGATCGAGGCCTGAATCTCGTCGCGCGCGTCCGGGTCCTCGGCGAGGTCGAGGCGGCGGCGGTACACCGAGAGCAGGTCGGTCCACCGGGCGGCGGCGCGGTACGTCTGCTCGATCGCCTCGAGCGCCTCGGAGTCCGTGGGGTTCTGCTCGAGCACCTTCTCGTACGCAGACACAGCGCGCTCGATGCTGCCAACATGGCGAAACTCGAGGTCGGCGATGCGGAGCCACAGCGCGCGCGCGAGTTCGGAATCTGCCCCCTCCGCGACGCCGTGCATGAGTGCGACGAGGTCGCTCCACGCGCCAATCGGCCCCGCGAGCGCCGTGAGGGTCTCGCGCACGTCCTCGCGCGTCGGGTCCTCGCGGAACGCGCGGCCATAGGCCTCGAACGCACGACGAGGGTCGCTCAGATGCTCAGAACACACCGTACCGATGCGCGCGAGCAGCGCGACGCGTTCACCGACGTCGGTCTCCTCCGAGAGGAGAATCTCACCCGAGCGAATCAGCGCCTCCCAATCGCCGCGGAGCTCATACACCGGCTCGAGAATGCGCGCGGCCTCAGCACGCAGCTCGGGGTCGCGCAGGAGCGCCTCGAGCGCCATGCGAGCGCCCTCGTGGTCGGGCGCGAGGCTGAGAATCTCACGGTAGTGCGCGACCGCTTCACGCGCGCGCCCCACGTGCGTCTCGAGCACGCGGCCGAGCCGATACTTGAGCTCGACCGCGTGCGCGTCGTCGCCGGCAGCGGCGTGGAGCACGAGCTCGCGCTCGAGCACATCGACGAGCTCATGCCAGCGCGAGAGCTTCGCGTACATGCGGTCGAGGCCCGCGAGCGCAGCGTCCTCATCGCCAAACTCGGTCACGATCGAGAGCAGCGTCGCCACCGCCCGCTCGGCGTCATCGAGTTCGCTCTCGGAGAGCGCCGCGACTGCGTAGAGAAGCCCCCGACGCTCGTCGGCGTCGCCGGCAAGCTCGAGCCTGCGCTCGAGCACCGAGAGCAGGTCGGCCCAGCGCTGCTTGCCGCGCAGGAGCGACTCCTGAGCGATCAGCGCGTCGAGGTTCGCGGAGTCGAGGTCGAGCACCTCACGGTAACGAGCGATGGCATCATCGACGCGGTCGAGGCGCGAAGCAAGACTCGACGCGAGATGCAGACGGAGGCGAACCTGCGAATCCGCCGCGAGCCCGCCCGCCTCGAGCGCCGTCGCGAGCGCTGACACGGCATCGGGCCAACGCGCCGCCGCCTCGGCCGAGCGCTCGAGATCGTCGACGGAGTTGACGGCCTCCGGGTCGAGCCGAAACGCCTCTTGAAAGCGTTCGTACGCCCGCGTCGGGTCCTTGAGTGCGCCCTCGTAGAGCGCGCCGAGTTCGCGCAGCGTGGCGACCCTCTCATCGGGCATGTCGCCGTTGGCCTTGACCTCGAGCACCCCTGCGAGGCGCTTCAGATCGTTCGAGGCCAGATAGATCGGCGCCAGCCGGAGCGCGGCATCGCGGTAGTTCGGGTCGAGTTCGAGCACCTTCTCGAGGTACTTCGCCGCGCGATCGGTCTTCTCCTTTCGCTCGGCCCACAGCTGCGCGATCTTCGAGTAGAGCGAGATCTTCGTCTCGGTGCTCGCCTGCGGGCTCTCCGTCTCGCGCTCGAGAACGCGGATGAGCTCGTCCCACTTGCCGCTCTCCGCGTAGAAGATCTCGAGGTCGTCCCACGCGTGCATCGCGAGGTAGCGCTTCTTGAGCGCCTCCTGCGCGCGCCGATCGTTGGCGTCGAGCGCCAGCACCCCGCGCCACGCTTCGACCGCGAGCGCGTCGTCGTTAAGCTTGTCTCCGGCAACGGTCCCGAGCTTCACCAGGAGCGCGATACGCGTTACAGAATCAGGCGTCTGCGCCGCCTGCTCACGCAGCACGTACCCGAGCTTGCCGAAGTCCTTCTGACGCTCGTAGAGACCCGCGAGCTGCGTGAGCGCGTCGTGGTTTCCGGGGTCGCGGTTGATGACCTCCTCCCACATCTCGATCATCGCTTCGGGCTTTTTGACCTTCTCGGTCACGAAGCGCGCGATCGAGAGATACTGGTCGAGCTGCACGTCCTCGGGCGCCGAGGCGGCCTCACGCTTGAGAAGCGGCAGGAGCTTGTCCCACTCGCGACGACGCTCGTACCCCTGCTTCAGGTACTCAATCGCGCGCGCGTTGGCGGGCTCGATCTCGATGACGTTCTCGTACGCCTTGATGGCCTCAGCCTGGTTGGCGAAGCGCTCAAGGTAAAGCCCCGCCACGCGCTCATACAGTGCCACCCGCTCGCCCAGATCCACCATGATCTCGGCCTTGGCGAGCAGGGTCTTGATGAGGTCCTGCCAGCGCTTCTGCCCTTCGAAGCGCGCGGCGGCCTCGTCGAGTTCGCGAACCCGCGCGGGGTCGGGGCCAGGACGCGTCGCCGCAGGGGCGATCGCCGTGGGGAACTCACCTGCGGGCATTTCTTCCGTGAGATCAGAGCTGCTCATCGTATCACCGTCGTGCGCGGGTCGCGCAGCGTACGCTCAGGTTCGACTTGTCGAGGCGAATGGGGAGGCGTTTCGGGCGCACCGTCAGTGCGCGCCGGGATTCTGGAGCTCCGCGAGTTTGTTCTGCGCGATGTCGAGGTACTCGCGCGGGGCGTTGCCGCCACGCGCCTCGATGAAGCGCTGCAGATACAAGATCGCTTGCTGACGGCGCTCGGGGATCTCTGCGCTCGTGTAGCCCGCGGAGAAGAGCGCCTCCGCGAGCTCCGAGTCGTCGCGGTTGGCAGCCACGAACTCCTCGATCGCCTGCTCACGGTGCCCCTGCTCGAGAAGCACGTTGCCGAGGATGTTTCGCATCGAGCCACGCTCGACCGCCCCCTCGGGCGCGATACGCAGCCCCTCGCGAAGCACCTGGATCGCGCGATCGTAGTCGTGCGCCCGGTAGTAGGCTCGGCCGAGTCGCACGTAGGCGCGATAGGCCCGCGGAGCCTTCGTGAGCGCGTTCGTGTACGCCTGCAACGCGGCCTGCGGCTCGTCGAGGCGATCGGCAACCTCGCCGAGACGGTAGTAGGCCATGTAGAGGTTCGCATCGATCTGCACGGCCTGATTGAAGGACGCGCGCGCCTGCTCCCAGTGCTCCTGCTCGAAGTGCGTGTTCCCGAGAAGGTAATGAAACTCGGCGTTACGCGGGTTGCGCGCGATCGCCCGCGTCAGGGCGTCGGCCGCGTTGCCCCACTCGCGCTGCTTGATGTGCACGAGCGCGAGGTTGTAGAGCGGTTGGTCGAACTTCGCGTCTTCGTCGGCAGCGCGTTGAAAACGGTCGCGCGCGTCGGCGAGGCGTCCTCCACGGAGCAGGTTCATCCCGCTGTTGTTGTCCTCGATCGCCTGCCGATCGTATTCGCTGCATCCGCCGAGCAGAAGCAACGCAGCCAGCCCACAGCACAAACGCTTCATTCTGCTCCTCGCGAAATCAGTCCGGCCCATGGAATGCGGCGGATCATAGGCGAGCGCATTCGCGCGGCTCAACTCTGAAATACGCTGCGGTTCGTGCTTTCGCGTCGCGACGGAAAGCACAGGTGGCGAGTGGTACGCAGCGGAAAAACGGACGAAGGCCGGAGGGAGTCTTTCGTCTCCTTCCGACCTTCTTCGTATCCCGCTGAGGGTTACTTGGATCTCATTGATCCGGCGGCTGCAGGTTGAACGGATAGTTAACCGTTACGACGCCTCCGCCCTCGGGTGCAGGAAACTGCCACCGCCTGACAGCGTTCGCGATGCAGTCTCCCACGCTCTGAATGGGGTACGTACTGCCCGCGACGCCCGATCCCATCACGCTGCCCGTGCCACCGATCACGAATCGAACGGTCACGCGCCCGGCGGCGTTGGGGTTCGTCGCCAGGCCCTGCTCGTGGCAGTGGTTGACCTGACCGAGGTTACGCAGCACCACACGGCGAATGGCCTCGGGCGAAAGGAGACCCGAGATGTCGGGCGGTGCCGCGCGAACCGTCGGACCCGAGTTACCGCGCGACCGGAGCCCGCGACCGGCGCCGGCGCCGTACCCCTGACCGCTACCCGTACCAGAACCGTGGCCCATCGTTCCGATGTTGCCCATGCCGATGGTGCCCTCACCGGTGCCACCACCACCCCAGCCGGTGCCCGTCGCGCCGAGGCCGCCATAACCGAACGCATCGCCAACGGCGTCGCCGGTCATGTTGCCGTTGGCGTTCTGGTTGTCGACGCCCGACTCGGTCATGCCGCCGAAGGGTGAAACGATACCCGACGAGCCACCCGCGGCACCACCGCCGAGCGCGCCGAGCGCCGCAAAGATGCCGCGGTTCTGAACCTGGTCGCGCGCCTGCTGGCGCGAGAGGTGCGGCGGCTCATTGTTGTTCTTGATGGCATAGCGGGCGTTACGGCTCGGCGCATCGCGCTTGCCCATCTTCCCCTCGGCGCCAGCATGACGGGTGCCGGTGCCGCCCTCCTGCTGATCGTCGTTCTGCTGCTGCTGCTGCTCGGGCTGACGCTCCTGTTGGCGCTGGATAAACGCACGGAGCTCCGCGAGTCGATCGTCCTCATTGGCCGAGGAAAGAAATCCCGACGAATCAGAGACTGCGAAGTGCAGCGTCGCCATGACCGCTGCCATAAACACCCCTGCACCCGTGAGCGCACCAATGAGAGGGGTGTCGCGCTTGATGTGCCCCGCCACTACGCGGCCGGGCGCGACCACCTTGGCGATGATCGTGAGCCCGCCAACTTCCTGGCGATAGCGGCCCTCAGGCTGAATGTTTACCTCGAAGCCGCCGGGTACCGCCGACGAAGGGCGGGCGTGGCCTTGTGTTTTGAGGTCTTCGAGCGATCGCTTCACGCCCTGAAGTTCGACCTCACCGGTCGCGTCGGGCAGAAACACGAATCGCGTGCCTCCGCCGTTCACAACCACCTGGAGGTCCATCGCGCCGCCGAGGAGCTCCGCGCCGACGACGAAACGGCTCGTGTCGGCCATCGCGTCTTCGTTCTTGTGGTGGAGTTGGCCCGCGACGCCGGTGCCCATGAGGGTCGTGAGTGCGCCGATGCCACCGACGATCAGGCTCTTGTTCCCGGCGGCGTTGCGCACCTGCTCGGCGGCCTGAGAGTCAACCGACGCGACGATCGCAGCGCCAGCGAGCATCAGCGCGCCGCCGACCGCGAGCGAGCCCATGAGCACCTGCCCCTCGGGAGCGTGCTTGGGATCATGCGCGGTGAGTACGAAGTTCTTCGTATTGTCGAGGTGCGCCACGTGGAGAATGGAGCTCTTCCACAGCACCGAGACTTCGACGGCGTGGCCGCCGACCTCTTCGACCTCGTGAGGGTTGATCTCCCCCCGCTTGATAAGCTGGTAGATCTCCTCCCCATCGACCGCAGCTGCGGGCGCCGCTCCGAAAGCAGCCATCGAGGGCGCCGCGTTCGACGTCATCGGGGCCGCGGTCGGAGTCACGAAGTTGGGCGTCGCAAGCGGGGCGGCCGTCGTCGCGGCGAGCGCCTCACGAGCAGCCCCGATTTCCACGGTGATGCGCGTGTTGCCGAGTTGAAACGAATCACCCGAGCGGAGCGAACACTTGTTGACGGGTTGACCGTTCACCTGGGTGCCAGACCCCAGGTCGATGATCTGCACGTCGTCGGGCTTCGCCTCGATGACTGCGTGCATGCGCGCCACGCCCTCGTCTTCGATGCGAAGGTGAGACTTCTGATCACGCCCGATCTTGATCACGTCCTGCGCAAGTGTCTCCGTGCGGAGCAGTGCGCCGTTTTGATAGATCTGGAACGTGATGGGAACGACCAATTTCTGAGCCATCGCTATTCCCGTCTTGCGTGCCTTGGGGAGGTTGGAGGCAGGCACGCAGCTCCTTTCCGGTTTGCAGGGCGCCCCTGAATGGCGCCCTGTTCCGGAGGCGTTCGACACGAGACCCGGTCAGAAGTTCTCGACCGTCTTGAGCAACTCCTGCACGAAGTGCTGCCTTACGCGCAAGAGACTGATGCCATGCGTACGATGATTCCCCCGGACGGTGCTCATGTCGGGGCGTACCAGTTGCCCCTGCACGAGTTCGTCGGTGAACGTCATCTCTTGATCCGGTGCGGGTACATTCGACGACCGCATGCTGGCGCCGTGTCCCTGTGCGAAGGCCGTTGTCGAAGTGAGAACGATCGCTGAAAACGTGAAGACCGAGAGCGTTTTCATGAAGTGTGACCCTGCGGCCGTGCTCATCTCGAAGTCTACCGATCCAAGGCGCGGCCCGTCAACCATCGGATCGGTCGCCCGCGCAGTGACGCGAGCAGACCGTACCGACGGAGCGCTCGATCACAGGTTCTCGACGGACTTGAGCATCTCGGGCACGAAGTGCTCCCGGATGCGAATCAGCGAAATGCCCGCAGCGCGGCGGCGCACGCGCGTCGACTCACCATCGGGGCGCACGAGCTGCCCCTGCACGAGTTCGTCGGTGAAGTTGAACTCCTGCGTACGGGTGGTTTGCGCGGCCTGCGCAGTGGCGCCGCGGTTCTGCGCGAACGCAGCGGATCCGGCGAACGAGACGACCGCGAAGGCGATGACGGCGATGAAGCGAGTCTTCATGGGGGGCAATGTATCGGCGCGGCCCCGGCCCCGTCAACACGCATAGCTGCTCCCCCGTCACACGGCGCCCGAGGCTGTACCGCATCGCTTCGAGGGGTAACCCCATCTACAATCACGCTGCGACGTTGCGCTTCGAGAGGTGGGGGTACCTCTTTCAACGCTGCGACGTTGCGCTTCGAGAGGTGGGGGTACCTCTTCCAACGCTGCGACGCTGCGCTTCGAGAGGTGGGGGTACCTCTTTCAACGCTGCGACGTTGCGCTTCGAGAGGTGGGGGTACCTCTTCCAACGCTGCGACGCTGCGCTTCGAGGGTAGCGTAAAGAAATCTGTGTCCGGCTCTTGCGGCCCTGAAAACAAGGGAGAACAAGAGCATGGGACTCGGAGAATCGCTGATGAAGATCGTGGTGAAGGTGAGCGACGTGGTGGAGC